>JAITFD010000023.1 GCA_031281575.1 Mycoplasmataceae bacterium
ATGTTAAAAACGCTTTTACCAATAATGTTTATATCTTCACCAACCCCGTCCGCATTGAAGAATTCGCCAATACGATTCACAAATCAGCCAGCGATATCATTAAATATTTTTTTCTTAAGGGTCGTGTTTTTAACTTAAACAGTATGCTTGATGAAGATGCAGCAATGGAAATCTGTTTAGAATATCGCATTGACTTTCAAAAGAAAAAAGCCGTCAACGAAAATAACATTCTTGCGAATATTCAAATTAACGATGATCCGGCTGAATTAACAAAACGTGCACCGATCATCACCATTATGGGACATGTTGATCACGGTAAAACTACATTGCTTGACTATATTCGAAAATCAAATGTTGTTAAATCAGAGCACGGGGGCATTACTCAACATATCGGTGCTTACCAAATTACTTTTAATAACGAACTGTTAACCTTCATTGATACACCAGGACATGAGGCGTTTAACGCCATGCGTGAACGCGGCGCTAATTGTACTGATATTGTGGTCATCGTTGTTGCCGCCGACGACGGGATTAAACCGCAAACAGTTGAATCGATTAAAGTGGCAAAAGCAGCAAAAGTGCCAATTTTAGTTTTTATTAATAAAATGGATAAACCAAATATTAATGTTGAACAAGTAATGAACCAATTAGCTGATCGGGGATTATTAGCTGAAGAATGAGGCGGTGATACATTAACCGTGAAAGGATCAGCCCTAACCGGAGCAAATGTTGATCATTTACTTGAAGCGATTTTAACCATCGCCGAAGTTGCTGAACTAAAAGCTAATCAAAATCGTTTAGCAACTGGTGTTGTTTTAGAATCAAGTGTCGAAAAAGGATTAGGCACAGTTGCCACATTATTAATTAAAAATGGGACACTTAAGGTAGGTGATTTTGTCATTGCTGGTGGGGCAGTCGGTAATGTGAAAATTATTTTTAATGATCAATTAAAAACAATTAAAAGCGCTATTCCTAGCCAACCAGTTAAGGTGGTTGGCTTAAACGCATTACCGGTTGCTGGGGAATATTTCCTTGTTTCTAATGATAAAACTAAAATTAAAGAATTAGCAAAGAATATTAATATTTATCGAACCAATGAAGATTTAAGCAATCGTGTTGCAATCAATAACGATCCAAATGTGAAGAACTTAAATTTGATTCTAAAAACCGACTTTCACGGTTCATTAGAAGCAATTAAAGCTTTGTGTGAAAATATTAAAATTGAAAATACATCGTTAAACATTGTTCGTGCTAGTGTTGGAACGATTAATGAATCAGATGTCAATCTTGCTAAATCAACTAAGTCATTGGTAGTCGGTTTTAACATCAAACCAACCAAAACAATTAGTGATATTGCTCAACAAAACGATGTCAAAATATTATTCTATAATATTATTTATAAATTAAATGACGATATTATTAACATGCTCGTTGATCAATTAGCGCCAATTACCGTCGAAAAGACCTTAGGTGAAGCCCGCATTCAACAACTATGACAACATACTGATGTCGGGGTCATTGCTGGTTGTTTAGCGATTGATGGCGAGATTAACCGGAATGATCGTGCCCGAGTATTACGTAATGGTGTCGTATTACATGATACCAAAATTGGTTCTATGAAGCACTTTAAAGATACAATTAATAAGATTACTAAAGGCATGGAATTTGGGATTGTTTTAGAAAATATCAAAGATTTACAAGTTGGTGATATTATTCAATGTTATCGCCAAGAACAACAAAAAGCCACAGGGGTAAGCAATGAGCAAGCATAGGGGTAATTTTCAACTGCCTCGCATTGAGTCAGAAATTTTAAACATTTTAAATCACACATTGAAATATGTGATCTATGATGAAAAATTGCGCGAGGTCTCATTTACCTATGTTAAATTAGATCCGGGTAAAACCTTTGCCCATATTTATGTCGACACATTCCACCGTGAAAACTTAGATAAAATCTTAGTTAAATTAAATGAATCAAAAGGTGTGTTCCGTCGCGAATTAAGTCAAAACATGCAATTACGTAAATTACCAGAAATTCGTTTTGAACGCGATGAAACAATTGACCGAAACGATGCCATTGAAGCAATTCTTAATCAAAAGAAGAATTAAATCACTTCTGCGGCTAATAAATCGAGACTAATTATTTGTCAATAAAAGTGAGACTGCACAGATTTACTATAACAGTAATTGTGTGGATATTATATATCCACACAATTACTGTTATAGTTTTTACAAAAAACCGATTATTTTAATTTTATCAAGGAAATAGTAATTAGATATAATTGATACGTAGGGATTTAGTTTAGTGGTAGAATGATAGTCTCCAAAACTACAGGTGGGGGTTCGATTCCCTCAATCCCTGCCATTTATTGTTCATTGACAAGTGCTTGTTTAAACGCTTTGATTCTTTTTTCTTTTTCTTCTTTAGTAAAACATTCAAAAACATTCAAAAAATCATCATCTTTTAAATGTTCAAGTAGCGGACCAACTTTCTCTTGTATCAAAAAATCATTTATTCCGATTATTGATTTATTAAACAATTCGATATTGTTATTATTTAAACGATGAAGACAATGATGATAGACATCGCTTGCTAACATCACAATTAAAATTTTTAAATAGTTGTTTTTTGTATATTTTTGTTTTTCATTTTCGTTAAATTCATTTGATTTTATATATAAAATTGCCGATTTGTGTAATTCAATAATTTTATTTAATTTTGATTCATCTAAAGGATCAGAACGATTTGTTGACGATATGTTTTCGCGATGGTATATGTATGTGACACTATCTGATATGAATATTTTCGGTTTGTGCGGAGCGATTCGCGATCAAAAAATAATTTCCTCGTTTCAGCTTGAATCGTTTATCGCTTTGTAATTTTTACAACATTCTTTTAAAAAAGAAACACGAAACAGATTATTTCATATCGTGCGCGCAAAAAAATTAACTAGCGCGTATTTTTCGTGTCGCCGATATCGTCGTATTTCTTTATGATTTTTTCCTTTATCGCCACACATAATTTGCATGACATTCCCACGAATAATATCGTATTTTACATCTTTAATCATCAGGCCTTCTTTAACCAAATCATATAAACCACCGTTATTAAATTCATCATCAGCATCAATAAAACAACAATAAGCATTATCATTTTTACATTCCTTTAATAATATCTTAATTAATTTTTCGCGTGCATATTGAATTCCTTGACGTGGTTCATCGATAATATCGTATTTAGTAGAGTATTGTTTGTTCTTTTTATAAAAATCACCGATAATATTTCTGGTTTTATCTTTTGAATTATTATCACAAAAAATTATATAAGTTTTATCGAGAAGTTTTTTATAATTTAGAGTTTTTGCGGTGTTTTTAAATTCACAATTATAAATAGATTCCAATGTTCGAATAATTGTCGATTCGTTGCTATAAAATGGAATTAAAATATATAACTTGTCAATAACATTCGGTGAATTAAATAAATCAAGACGATTTGACAAATCAACATGAAAATTTTGACATTTTTCAAGCAATTCTTTATTCCCGGTGCTAAATATTGGATTTTTTGATATTTCGGCGGTTAACCTTGGAAGAAAATATTTATTATGGCATAAATCGTTACGTAATTTACGGATATCATTGATAAAATCATCATTTTCATCTCCAAAAAGTTTTAGATTTTGGCGGCTAGTTTGACTATGATTATATTTTTTCATATCATTGATTATATCTAAAATTTCAAATAATGATTTTTCTTCAAATAGTGATTTTACATCCATAAAACTCTCAGGAGCCGATGATTCAATAAAATTTTTCTTCTCTTTTTTTCTCTCTTTTTGTTTATCAGAAATAAATTCAATTAATTCCGCTAATTTAGCTTTTGTGTCGGGGTTATTTTTATCATGGAAATAAAATCTATAGATATAATTTTTAACTTCATATTCTCATGCATTTATTTTGAATAAAATTTGTTGACCTAAATTATCAATTTTTTTGGTAAAATCAAAGTAATGTACAAGCGTTTCGGTTTCTTTTGACGAGACCAATTTAAAAAAGGGAATTAATCATTTTAAATAATAATACTTGTTATATATATATATATATATGCGGTCGTGATATTTTTTGTCATACACAAAATCTAAATCATACGTATTATTGATTTCGGTAATTAAATCGCGGTAATTAACTTTATCTTGATCCATCTACTTCCGTTTTAAACCTGTGTGTTCTCCTTATTATAACGAAATGTTTTCTCGATTAATTCCAATTCTCAATTACTAAATAAAAACTTTCAGTTATTTTTAATATCATCAATAATTTCTTTTGTAATCAAAGAAACAAAATAGCTTTCATGCGCAACGGCATTTCGTAATTTTCTGATCGGATTACACAAGCGCAGTGAATTACCGCGAAAAGTTGGTAATGAAACATAAAGCGTTTTTTTATTACTAATATTAAGAATAATTGAAAATAAATCACCGAAGGTTAATTCAGCAAAAAGGATGTCTTGATCAATACTACCGCTTCGTTCAACCATTAAATTGAGATGTTTGTCCGCCTTACAAAACGCAGCGAAATCATCATTGTATTGCTTTTGCTTTTTATTTGCTTTTTTGGGAAAGTAAATATCGCTGATATAGTTTTTTATCTCAATTTCAACAATTTTTGTATATGTTAATAATTTTTGCGAAATGCTATCGATATTTTTTAATAAATCAATGAAAGATATTAAATCGGATTTATTGTTTTTAAAAATTATTTTAAACAGTGAAATTCAGCGATCTAAATAATAATTTTTGATGAAGATATATAAATATATATCAGAATCTAATTCTTTATCGTAAACAAAATCTAAACCATGTATTTTGTTAATTTCTTGAATATACTTCCGACAATCAATTTTAGCTTTCATCTTACTTCTTCTTTAAAACGGCGTATTCCGAAATGTTAGTTCGGTAGTCATAACGCATGAACGGCATGATCGTTTTATACACTGGAAAGACCACACAAAAGTTAGCAATAATGATAGGGATTGAGAAAAATACCCGGAATGGAATTCAGAATTCTAACGGAATACCACCACCCATTTCTTGATCAAAAATCGGCATAATAATAATTTCAATAATTGGTTCAACAAATGTAATTAAAAGAATGACTAATGATAATGGATTAAATCAACGATTCGCTCCGTGTTCATTAATTGCTTTTTCTAAAACATTCCGGCGGTTTAACATTTTACCAATGGTTTTTTGCTGGATACTTATATCAAGTAATAATAACTTATTTGCGTATTTCTGGCAATGTTTGCCACCTGAGCGAAGCCGATTAATGTAGAATTTCTTTCGGACATCATAAATAAAAAACAATATGAAATTATAATATCCAACTTTAAAACGTTTGAACTGAAAAAACACTGAAACCGCAATTAAAATTAATAATACACCACCTTGAATACAAGAAATAATTGTGACTAACATCCAATTCGTAAATTCAACATTTAATGATAATAATGAAAAATTATAAACCGGAAACTTACTTAAAACATATCAATCAATTCCGAAGGTAACAAGAATGGAAATAACTGACGATAAAATAAAAAATAAAAACGAGTTGCCTTTACAAAAGTTAAAGATAACTTTGACAATTCCCGCCATAAAACCATAAATCATTGCAATCACAAAAAAACCATAATGGAACATTCCAGCGGTTAAAGCAACCGTTAGAATATCGGTAATACCACCAATAAAAATACCAATAATTGGTCCAAATAGCAAGCCACCAATTTTAATCAAAATTCCTTCAATTGTTACCCGTCATCCTGGATACATTCGAAAAAATACACCCATGACACCGGCCGATAATACGGTTAATAATAAAATAATCGAAATTGAAATTGCAATCACCATCGCTGAATTCGAAATTCCCCGTGTATCAATTTTAGGAAATATATAATAAATTTTACGATAACGTACCCAATAAAAGATTTTGATTAAAATCATAAAACCGATTACGGATGCTAAAACAATCACAAAAATAATTAATAATGTTTGCGAATCGATATCTCCATCAACGATTCCGCCAGCTCCACCAGATAAAATGCTTTCCATTTAATTAGTACGTTGATAAACGTTTTGAACGATATCATCGTCGTTGATCAGTGTGGAAACCAAACTCACTAACCGCAAAACCCTTCACAGCATTATCATAAACACAAGTTGTGAATCCTAAATAAACATTTTGGTGTTTAGCAGGATTAAATAGATAATATAGATTGGTTTTAAAATCCAGTAATTTATCCTCGCGGTCTTCAAATTTTGCTTTAGTTAAAAATGTTTCAGGAATCGTTCCAACATATGGATAACCATCCATTCCCGTACAATTTGATAAATTATAGTATGTGTTTTGGGCACGGGAAAAATAAACACCTCATTTTAATTCATTAATATATGGATGACGAACTTGATGGATATAAATGAAATCACCATTTTCCAATAATACAGTATTCGAAATATAACGATCAAATTGTTCTCAATCAAAAACACCGATGGTATGGAAACGAACGCCAGGGGCATTAATAACATGGGAATTGCGGTTATTAATTTTTACTGCCGCATGGAAACGACCAGATTGTAAAACGACATCACGATTTAAGTCAACATATTTTCGTCAAGTAACTTTACGACTAAATACTTGGAATAAATTAATATCGCTTAATGCATTAGCGAAAACACTTTTAGCGGTATTATGGATGTAGTCAAATGGTCCTGAATCAGCATCAAATTTACCATCAATCACAAAATCAACTTCTCGGTTAGTTAAAATTAATTCGTTTTTCTCATTAACTTTTGCTTCAACCATTTTTCCTGTATAAGAAAATGAAATACTTGCTAATGGTTTATCAACTTTCACAAAACCAGGTGTATGAATATCTGGTTCAAAACTTTGATCTTTTAATACGTAAAGCTTACGTTCAGCATCACGATAAATTAATCAAAATTCCGATTTAGCTCCAGCACCACGCTTACATAAACGATAAACCAGTGCTTGGTTAGTAATAAAATCGTTAAAAATGAATTGATGAACATCAGCTGTATCACCTAATTCAGTTGGGCCTAATGTGAATTCATCAACTTCTTTCACATCAAATTTTGCATCATTTCTTGATAATGCTAGTTTGGAATTAATAATCAACTTTTTTAAAAATGACATTGACGCGTTATTTTTATTATATATATATTATATGATATATAATATTATTAATGGGCATTTTTCATAAAGATAAAATTCCTTCTGAACCGATTGAGGAGTGCATTTTTTGCCAGATTGTTAAAGGCAAAGTTCCCTGCAAACGGATTGCCGAAAACAAAAACGCAATCGCATTTTTAGATGTCGCTCCAGCTGCTGATGGCCACACGTTAGTCATTCCCAAGGAGCATTATCAAGACTTACGTTCGTGTCCAGAAAACGTATTAAATGATGTGATTGCTTTAACAAAAGAAGTTGCCAACATCTTAAATAACTCAATATTAAAGCCATGAGGATTTAATTATTTAAGTAATGAAGGAGCAGTTGCTGGACAAGTTGTTATGCATTTCCACATTCACGTGATCCCTAAATATGGGCGAAATGAAGGGTTTAACTTTGAAGTAGCAAATAAATGTGTTGATGATATCAATAAGGTTTATGAAAAAATTGTGAATCCGGGTAAAAATAAATTTAAACAAGTACTAAAACCGACACTTTTACCACCATTAAATGCACAAAAAACTAAAAACAAAAAGTAAAAAGATATTTATCATCAATTTGTTTAGTAACAAAATGATATTTTTTGCTACAGGTCGTTAAATCGGTTCATTTTGTCGTATTTGTGAATTGATCCAGCATTTTATATAAGGCTTCTTTTTTTGTTCAAGCTTTTGTAAATGTAACTTGATCATGGATTAAGTGCTGTTCTTTTTTTGTAAAAAAACGTTGTTGGATTTTTTTTCAATTAACTTTTCGATCAATGCTTTCTAAATCAATTCCGACCGGAAAAGCGGCATCAATGCAAATACAATAATTACCACTATGACTAATTGATTGGTAACGATTGATATGATTTAATTTAAATCATTGGGAAGCGATTGCCAACATTTGCGTTTGTTTTTTGGAATTTGCTTTAATTTTTTTTTGCACACTTTGTGAAAAATGTGCTAAACAATAATTTAGTTTTTTTACTGAACAAACCCGGAGATTAAATAAGCGAATTAGATAAAACTTATTTTCTGGTATAAGGGTCTTCATGGATGAAGGCTTCTTCCGCTAATTCACCACAAACTGGACAACGCACATCTTTGGTTAAATGTGTTGCTTGATATACATATCCACAAACACTACATTTTCATGTTTTTTCTGCTCCAGGATGTTCATCTTTTTTACGAATATTTTTACAATAATAATCATAAGTTAATACGGGTTCGTCACTTAATGAACGAGAAGCGGTAACAGTTCCGACCAATAAGTAACGATCATTTTCTAAAAACACTTCAGTTAATACACATTCAATAATAAATGCGACATGCTTAGTAATATAATAACAACCATTTAAACCTTTAGCTTTATTATCTAAATGACGAATTTTGTCAAACTCTAAACCACTTTTGTAACCAAAATCATGAATTAATGATCATGGCGCAGATTGGGATAACGCCGATAAGGTAAAAACATTTGATTCTTTAATCATTTCCGCAGTTAATGAACCTTTACTAATACAAACAACAATCTTTTTTGGTTTATGTGAAGCAAAGGCAATACTATCAATAATACAACCGTTAGCAATTTTCTTATCAAACGTTGTTAAAACATATAATCCAGATGAAATCCGTTGTAGCGCTTCTAAATCAATATTTGCGGTATCATAGTAAAAGGATTTAGCCATATGCTTATATTATATATTTAATTATATAATTAAAATACGCAGATGTAGTTCAATGGTAGAACGCAACCTTGCCAAGGTCGAGACGCGAGTTCGATTCTCGTCATCTGCTCCATTTGCAATTTACCTTCGCAAAAAGTCATTTTTTAACCTAATTGATTGAAAATTTTGATTAATTCACTTGCGATATTTTCTGGTTTAGCAATCAACTGTGCAGTTTTAAATAATAATGGCAGTTTTTTATTGCATGGTAAACGTTTACACGAATGATCTAATAAATAACTTGCCGCCGTGACACCTTCAACTGTTGCATGCGCCACTGCCTTTTTATTAATCAGTGCCATTCCGTATTGAAAATTCCGTGATTTTGCTTGCGTTGCCGTTAAACATAAATCACCGATTCCCGCATACGAAAATATTGCACTATCAAATGTTTTAAATAATTCTTTGCAAATGTTCGTAAAGACCGCATATTGGGTATTTTGACTTTGATATTTTGCCCAAAACATGCCCATCAAAATCGCATAAATATTTTTACAAATTGATAACATTTGCATCACATCGCACAGCTCAAACGGAACAACTTTTAAATTTTCGTGGGCTTTCGTAAATAATAATTTTACTTGGTCAAGTGTTTTTTGATCATTACTAGCAATATTGACAATTGTTGGTGCTAATTTGTATACTTCATCAGCATAACTTGGTCCAGCTAATGAAACAACGGATAATTGGGGGTAATTGGCTTTGAATCAATCAGTTCATAATGTCCCATTTTCGCCAAAGCCTTTGGCAATATTAATTAAGATTGGGGGCTTTTTAATTAATTTCACAATTTCATGTACATTAGCACCAATGAATTTCGATGGACAAGCTAAAAATATATAGTCCGGATTCTTTGCCGCACATTCGGCTAAATTCAGCGAAATAAAATCAATTTTGCGACCAAATTTTAAATCACCAAAATAACGAGAATTCTTTTGTTGTAAGATGTCTTTATATTCACTCGGATCAACGGCATAAAAAAAGACTTTTACGTCGTTATTTTTTTTACTTAAAAATGCATTTGCTAACGCCGATCCAAATGCACCTGAACCGATAAATAAGATTTTAATCATTACCTTGTCTACTCCTCCAATTTAATTATATATAATTAAAATTTGGAAAGGAAAATATGATTATTCAAATGAAAGCGTTTAACTAGTGGTTTGAAAAATACCACTGCAAATAACAGCATCAGCTTTAATATTCGGGCAGATCCGAAACGTTAATACACTTGCGGCAACTCCACCGGTGTGTTGATTATTCCCGTACATCCCCCGCGATGCTTTATTATCCGATGCAGTAGCAATAAAGTTATTTTTTGTGTTCAATGATGGGGTAAAACCGGTATTTAACAAACTCATCGTTGCACTAGTCGAGCTATAAAATCGTCAAATATTAACATGGCCCTCCGAGGTGCCTTTATAGTTATAATTAATTGATACAATTTTTCCGCGTTTTTCAATATAGACATGATGCTCTGAACCGCTTAAGTCCATTGTCGAATCTTTTTCTCAAATATCCGGTACACTTTTATTTCAAACCCCTAAATAATAATTCTCCCCCACATAACACCAAGCATTCGCCGTATATGTCTGATTATTCACTGTATAACTCCCACTAATCATCACCATTTGACTTGCCCGATAATTGACCCTTGACTGTAAAT
>JAITFD010000049.1 GCA_031281575.1 Mycoplasmataceae bacterium
AAACGGGATTAGGTTTTAGTAATGGTGCGTTAACGTATGGGAGTGCGATTGATCGAACGATTGTTTATTTAATTACGGTGACTTATCAGAATTATAAGGCGAGTTGTAGTGTGGTGGTGGCAGCTCCCCAAATTACGGCAATTCCTTTGATCGCACAGTATAATACCTCTGCCGGATTAGTAATTCATAATCGTTCATCTCTTCCGGTTCCAGCGGGCTATTATCTTGTTATTAATGGTGCGTTTCAATCAGGAGTCGAGTTTGTTGGCATCATGACTTTTTCACGAAACTCAACAAATTTTAATGCTTCAACTTTTGGTGGATATTGCAATAGTCCATCTTATGCTGCTTCGTTTGCTATGACAGTTATTTTTAAAGTTGCTTTAAATGCAGGTCAAAATATTGCCGTCGGAACACTTGCCCCAAAACCATATAATGAATACTTCTTTGTCGCAGAAGCATATAAATAGTAAGCAAATCAAATTTATATATAATATAAATATGAACGTCTATACCGATCTTATTTACCGTGATTTAATTAAAGATGTATCGGATCAAGCGAAGGTTGATGCTTGATTTAAGAATAAAGGAAGCATCTATATCGGCTTTGATCCTTCATTTCGTTCTTTACATTTAGGTAACTATCAAACATTGATGGTACTAAAACGATTAGCATTAGCTGGCCATCCAGTTTATGCTGTTGTGGGCGGGATTACTGGATTAATCGGCGATCCCAAGCCATCGCAAGAACGGCAAATGCAAGCGATTGAGACAATTAAAAGTAATGCCGTTGCCTTAGGTAAACAATTAACGAAGTATGCAAAGGCAAAGAAAGTATGCAATAATCTTGATTTCTATCGCGGGATGACTGTTTATGAATATTTACGTGATATTGGTAAATTAATCAATATTAACTATATTCTTGAAAAAGAAATTATTGCCCGAAGATTAGCGACTGGTATTTCGTATGCGGAATTTTCCTATACTATTTTACAAGGATATGATTTCTTATATTTATTTGAACATGAAAAAGTTACATGTCAAGCTGGCGGGAGTGATCAATGAGGAAATATTACCACCGGTTTGGAATTCATTCGTAAGCTTCATGGTCAAACACCGGCGTGTTGTTTTAGTTTAAATTTATTGGTTAAACCGGATGGGACAAAATTTGGTAAAAGCGAATCTGGTGCAATCTACCTTGATCCAACTATTACTTCGCCTTATCAAATGTACCAATTTCTCATTAATCAAGAAGACAGTATGGTTGAAATCCTTTTAAAACGTTTAACATTTTTTACGAAGGATGAGATTGAAAAAATTTTAAAAACACATCAAGATAATCCCGCATTACGTTTTGGCCAAAAACAACTCGCAATTGCGGTTACGACTGATGTTCACGGAGCTCGTGAATGCGAAAAAGCACAAAAGATCTCGCAAGCATTATTTTCTGGTGAATTGGCGAAACTGACAAATGATGAATTATATGTTGCATTAACAGGAACTAATGTTTTTGATGCCGAATTAAAAGAATACCCATTAATTGATTTACTTGTTAATGCCCACGTTGTTCCGTCAAAATCCGAAGGTCGCAAATTAATTAGTCAAAATTCAATTTATGTTAACAATCAATTGATTACTGATTTTAATCAAAAGATTAGTCAACGCGATGGCATTGGCCAAAAGTTTAGTTATTTACGGAAAGGAAAAAAACAATATTTTTTAATTAATTGACCTCATGCAAAAAAATCGTAAAACTAAAATCATTTGTATTTTCGGCGGTGTTTATTCGTCACTCGGTAAAGGCGTAATTGCCGCATCAATTACCCGGATCCTTAAAGAACTAAAGAATGATGTTGAAATGATTAAACTTGAGCCATATTTAAATGTTAATTCCGGTTTAATGAGTCCTTATCAACATGGTGAAGTATATGTTACCCATGATGGTGGCGAAACGGATTTAGATTTAGGGACATATGAACGATTAGGTGGTGCCCGTGTCAGTGCAATTCAATATATTACATCTGGTCAAGTATACCACGATATCATTACGCGTGAACGAGCCGGAAAATATAACGGAAAAACCATTCAAGTTGTACCGCATGTTACGAATTTATTTAAAGAAAAAATTTTTGATGTAATCCGGATTAAAAAACCAGCATTCTTGGTAATTGAAATTGGTGGTACAGTCGGGGATATGGAATCATTACCGATTGTTGAAGCGTTGTGTCAAATTCAAAAAGAAATTGGCCGCGATAACTTTCTGCCAATTCTTTGTGCACCATTAATTCATTTAAAAGGGACAAGCGGCGAATTAAAAACTAAACCATGTCAACACGCTTATTTGGAACTATCAAAATTAGGGATTAAAGCCGAGTTTTTAATTCTGCGAAGTGAAGAACCAATTGGCTCAGATATTTACGAGAAAATGCAAGCGCATTGTCATATTGATAAAAATAATATTTTTCTTGCTCGTACCCTACCAAGCGTCTATTTCCTTCCTTCGGAGTTATATATTCAAAAGATCCATCGCCAAATTTATCGTTTCTTTAATTTAAAATTAAATCCCCATGCAAATATTAATCATTGGAATACATATATTAATGGTATTAAAAAGATTCACCGCACAATTACAATTGGCATGGTCGGAAAATATATGGAATTACATGATTCATATTCATCGGTAATTGAAGCGCTACGATTAGCCGGATGAGAATGTAAGGTAAATGTGGAAATTAAATGAATTCAATCAGATCCAATTAATGATCAAAATGTGAAAACAATCTTACGGGGTGTTGATGGGATTATCGTTCCTGGTGGATTTGGCGGCCGCGGAACCGACGGAATTATTTGTGCAATCAAGTACGCCCGAATTAATCATTTGCCATTTTTAGGAATCTGTTATGGCATGCAATTAGCAACGATTGAATTTGCCACTAACGTTTTGAAAATGAAAGGCGCAAACTCAACGGAGATTAATCCGAAAACAAAATACCCCATTTTTGATTATATTGATGGGCGTATGCGCTTAGGCGAACAACTATGTGTAATTAACGATCAGACAACATTAGCCTATCAAATTTATGGTAAACAATTTGTGCCACAACGTCATCGTCATCGTTGGGAATTTAATAATCGTTATTTAAAACAATTTCATGATGCTGGATATTTAATTTCTGCCCATTCAAATGACAAAGAACGAACCGCCGAAATGGCTGAGTTAAAAAAACACCCGTTCTTCTTTGGTGTCCAATTTCATCCCGAATTTAGCTCACATCCATTAGCGAATGATCAATCATTTGTACATTTAATTAAAGCAGCAATTAAGCATCATCATTAAGCTTATTTGTGGTGATGAACGTGAGGGTGTAAATTAACGGTGACCCCTTTACGCTTAATAATTTTATTTAATTCATCAAATAAGAAATTAACACATTCATCAATTGATTTACCAGTTGTATCAAGGAAGATAGCATCTTCAGCTTGTTTTAATGGTGAAATTGTTCGGGTCATATCTGCTTCATCACGTTTTAATAAATCAATAAGGATATCGTCTAATGAGCTTGTTCTGCCGCTTTGTTCTCAACGACGTTGAGCTCGCAATTTTGGATCAGCTGTTACATAAGCTTTTAACAATGCGTTCGGAAACATTACGGTCGTTGTATCACGGCCTTCAATAACGATGTTGGTGCTGCGGGCAATCGCTTCTTGTGATTCGCTACAAGCTACTCGGATCTCGGGAATTTTGGAAATAACAGGAACGAATGCTGAAATATCTTTGGTGTAGCAACGCTCCGATACATCTTGATCATTTAAAAAGAATTTATCCCCAAGTTGTCTTACGCGTGTTTCGGTGATTAACCGAACAATTTCATTAATATTATTGGTATCGATTGCTGCATCACGAATGGCGATCGCAAAGCAACGATAAAGCCCACCAGAATTAACATATGTGAAACCAATCTTCTTAGCGAGAGATCTCGCGATCGTACTTTTTCCAGCCCCTGCAGGACCGTCCATGGCGATCTGGTAATAGATTGACATTAATCCTAGTTTTAAATATTATAACGAAAAAATCGCCGATCGTAAAAAATATTTTATTTTTTCTATAATTATAATATAGAGGGATCAAAGGATATAAAATGTCAAAAATTATCGATACAATAGTTGAACTTGCGGTTGGTTACTTTAATAACTATCGTGGTAAATTTAACTTATTAAAAAAGAAAATTATGACCTTTGACCGGACACCACCGCCATTACCAATTTTTTTTCGGAAGTATAAAGTGAGTGTCTGTCAATTAGCAACAGGAATGTATTATGTTGTTTCGCCAATTAAAAAAGCAACAAAAAATGTTGTCCTATATTTACATGGCGGTGCCTTCATTTTTCCGATTACTAAGTATCACTATGAATTTCTTGATCGGATTATTGGTGAAACAAATGCAACATTTTATATCGCCTTGTATCCGATCTCGCATCCTAATTATTCATCGTTTGACGACACTTATACGTTTTTAAATGAATTATTTTTAAAAATTAAAGATCGCCATGCGAAGGATACAGTTAATATTATGGGTGATAGTTCTGGTGCCTGTTTAGTTTTATCATTTGCCCAATATGTTAAAATTCATTATAAATATAAGTTTACCAATGTGATTGCAATTTCCCCATGTCCACGTTTTGATTATGGTCAAGACGAAATGATTTCTTATTCTAAACTTGATCCAATTTTAAATGATGGTCTATTAACCGGTGCATATTTATGATATCTTGCCGATCACAATCCCTTAAATTACCAAATATCCGCTTATTATGGTAATTCACATGATATCGGTAAAATTACTTTGTTTGTTGGTGAACGGGAAATTTTTATTTATCCAACTTACGAATATCATAAAAAATTACTTAAAGAAAAAATTGAACATAATTTTTATGTCGGCACGGACATGATTCACGATTATGTAATTTTAAGCAATTTTGCCGAATCAAAGAAAGCTTTTTTAAAGATTAAAAAAATTCTGACAAACGATAAATAATTAGACGGCCATTTCAGCTTTAATTGCATCATCCGAAACATAATCAACAATTTCAAAGTCATCAATTTTAAAATCTTCAATGCGTTGGGGGATATGTTTGATAATTAATTTTGGACATGGTTTCGGTTTTCTTGACAGTTGTAGATTAACTTGGTCAAGATGATTACAATAAATATGTAAATCACCAAATGTATGGATAAATTCTTTCGGCTTATATCCAGTAATGGCACCAACTAAATAAATTAACAGAGCGTATGAAGCAATATTGAATGGTACGCCAAGAAAAGCATCGGCACTGCGTTGGTACAATTGGCAAGATATTTCTTTTGCGTCCGGATCAACGTAAAATTGAAATAGTGAATGGCATGGTGGTAATGCCATATGGTCAACTTCCTTCGGGTTTCAGGCTGAAACAATTAAACGACGCGAATTCGGGTTAGTTTTAATTTGTTCAATTAGTTTGTTAATTTGATCGATTCCATCAAAATTTCTTCATTGGCGGCCATAGACTGGACCAATATCCCCATTTTTCTTTGCATATTCGGGATCGCTTTCAATTAATTTGATATATGTTTCGTACGAACTGCCATCAAAATGTGCGGATTTTTTGAAATAGTCGTAAGCATTGGCATTTCAAATTCGAACTTTATTATCAACGAGATACTTAATGTTGGTATCGCCGCGCAAAAATCAAATCAATTCGTGAAAAATGCCTTTATAGAACATCTTCTTCGTTGTTAATAAAGGAAATGAATTACTGATATCATACCGATTTTGGTACCCGAATGTGGAAATGGTATCAATTCCGGTCCGATTATGTTTGCGTTTTCCGACTTTGAGAATATGTCTTAACAAATCTAAATACTGTTCCATGTTTAATTAAATTATAGATGCGATAATTGATATTTCGGCAAGTTCTTGATTTTTCCCGACTTTATTTTTTAATATTTAACTAAGTTAAATATGGAAAATTAAATTAAAAATTTTTCCGCTTTTAAACCATTTGTGATCCGGCGATTCTTAAATTTAATTCTGCGCAACGTAACACATATAATATAGATACTATGAAAAAGCTCTTTTATAGTGTTATATTTCTAATCCTTGCCGCCGTGGCTTTCGCACTAACGATCAAGTTTATGTCAGCCCAAACAATTACTGATCGTTTTATTGCTGAAGCGCGGAAGAATTTCGAACAAGTCGCTCCTGAATCAGCAACATTAGGTGAATTTGATTTCACTAAAACTCCATACTCAAATACTGCCACCGATACAAAAATGCTTGGCGAGGTAAATAATCATTGAAATTATCATACTTTTATTAGTTCATTTTTATATAACACCGGATTAGCGCAAAAAGAAATCGGAGCAAAATCATTTACTTCAAATTTTGAATATCCATCAACAACGAAATTTGTTTGCGATTTAAGTTGAGTTGATGAGCAAAAACGCCATTTGGCTGTCCACATGGAGTTAAATTGAAATCAATCCACCAATAAACCAACCGATATCGCGATGGAACAAAAACTTGAATCAACGGTTGTCCAAAAATCAAAAGTTTCAAATTTCCAAGTAAAAAAAGCCACAATTTATGAGAAATACGCATATGGTTATTCACAAAAACAAAGTGGTGTAAAAGAATTTAGATATTTTTATAATGTACCGACACTTCTCTATAGTGTTTCAAACAAAGATGAGATCAAAAACACCACAACATCTGGGCAAGATTTTGTATTAATGTTTTATCCGGATTTTGTTCGTGATGTGAAGTTTCCGAAAACCAGTGAATACAATCCGTTTCCTAGTTAAAACAGTATAAATACATAGTTAATATTTGCGAATTATAATATACTTACTATGGATGTAAAAATTAACATGCTAGGTGAAAATATTCAATCATTTATTGATTTAAATGGTGTAAAAAAAATCAATTTGCAAATGCTAATTGGCGCAATTTTAGCCGGTGCTTACATTGGTTTTGGTTCGGTAATGATGGTAATCGCTAATCAAGTTTTAGCAAATCCAATTATGAATGGTTTCGTTTTTTCGCTCGGATTAATTTTAGTTGTATTTGCTTGTGGTGAATTAGCGACTGGCAGTATGATGAGTTATGCTTTTAAAAATGTTAATGTAAAATGAACAACCGCTTTGCCACGTTATCTTTTAATTATTTTATTTATTACTTTCGGAAATTTGATTGGTGGCATGGCATGATCAGTCCTGGCTTATTATTCCGGGATTTTAAATAGTAGTATGGCATCACTTGATAAAATTGTGATTGCCAAAAACAATTTAGATCTATTGCAATTATTTTTACGGGGAATCATTTGTAACATTTTCGTTTGTTTAGCAATTTGAACACAAACCCGAACTAATTCACCAATCGCCAAAATTATTTTAATTATTTTTTGTGTGATGGGATTCGTGATGATTGGCAGTTCGCACAGTATTGCCGATGTCACTTTCTTGACATTAGGAATGTTGCACGGCAGTGCTAATTTCGTTGATTTTCTTCGCGATTTTAGTTTCGTGTTTATTGGCAATTGATTAGGTGGATTGATTTTGGTGCTGGCTTTTACGGCGCTAAATTGCCGAAAAGCATAATATTTATAATTAAATAGATGGGGATTTTCCAAAAGTTCAAGCATCTGTTTAATCGGAAACCAGCTGTTGCCGATCAAGTTGCCCAAAAAAATTTAGATCATACGTTTGTTGAACAAACAAAATTTGATGATGGTTTAAAATTATCCGCTAATTCATTAAATAGCGCGGTTAATCAAATTGCGGCAAAATATTATCAATTGGATGATGTCACAATTGAACGAATTGAAGAAGCTTTAATTATGTACGATGTTGGACCCAATGCAACAAAAAAAATTTTAGATGCAATTGTTCAAGAAATTAAATTACAAAAAGTTCAAGATCCGCAATTAATTAAACAAATTATTATTGATAAATTAATTATTTATTACATTCAAAATACCGCAACAAGCAGTGAACTGAATTTAATTAACGGCCAACTGAATGTTATTTTAATTACGGGCGTTAATGGGGTTGGTAAAACCACAACAATTGCCAAACTCACAAGCTATTTATTAAAACAAAATAAGCGTGTGTGTTTAGTTGCAGCTGATACATTCCGCGCCGGAGCGGTTGCACAATTAGGGATTTGAGCTGAAAAATTAAATGTTCCAATTTTTAAACCAAAAACGGATGGTCAAGATCCGGCCAGTGTCGTTTACGAAGGGGTGAAATATGCGCAAGAAAATCATTTTGATGTTGTTTTATGCGATACATCTGGTCGTTTACAAACGAAAGTTAATTTGATGAATGAATTAAAAAAGATCAATGACATTATTAAAAAATTTTTGCCAAATCAGCCAATTGAATCATTGTTAGTGTTAGATGCAACATCTGGTCAAAACGGAATCTTCCAAGCCAAAGCCTTTAATGAAGTGACAAAATTAACTGGTGTCGTTTTAACCAAAATGGATTCTACATCAAAAGGTGGTGTGATTTTATCAATTAAAGATGCCTTTAATTTACCGATTAAATTTATTGGATTAGGTGAAGGAATTGATGATCTAATGCCGTTTGATTTAGAATTATTTATTCACGGTTTAACAAGTGAATTAGAAATTAAATAATAATTTTCTTGCTTTCTCGATCCATGTCCCGCTTTTTTAAATCAAACCGTTTATCACGACTATTTTTATGTTTACTTAAACATAATTCAATTTTAATTTTGTGGTGCAAAAAATAAACTTTATTCGGAATTAATAAAAACTTATTTTTTTTAACTAAATAATCAATGCGTTCAATTTCGGTTTTATGCAATAGTAATTTACGTTTTCGGGTTGTATTGATGGTTGTAAAAGTATTCGCGTGAGTGTATGGCGCAATATACATATTAATTAAATAGATTTGTCCATTGCGAATAACACCAAAAGCATCATCGATTGTCGCATTTGCTTCTGCAACTGATTTAATTTCATTGCCGGATAAAACAATCCCGCATTCGTAGCAAGTTTCTGATTGATAATTTCGACTAAATTTCTTGTTTGTAAATAGAATTTTCATACTACTTAAATTATATAATATATTAAAGGGTCAACCGATTTTATGATGGTAATTAATTTTGATGCAGTTGAAGATAAATTACGCGCAATTAAAGAACGCATTAACCGTGAATTCGCGAATGATCCAGATTTTTTAGAAGAATTAAAAAAAACACGGAAAAATCAATAATGGATTTTATTGTTAAGCAGTTTAATTAAAATCTGTTAAGCAAAATTATTTAATTAATCCAACTAAATTGGCAGTAAAAAAACATAAATTAATGAATTTATTGTAAAATATCCAAAAAAAGTATTGTCTTTTTCAATTTTTGGTATATAATAATAAACATATGGGAGCATTAGTTAACGATAATTCTCAAGCAAAAGGTCCAATTAATCATAAACGTGTTTTACCTGCGCTTTTAGCTTTTGCAACAATGTGTGCTTCAATTGTATGTGGTTTAGTTACGTTGGTTATTTTCGTTGTTAATGGAACTGTTTATATTGAATTAGACGGCGCTGATAATTTCGAAGTTGTGTTAGCGGCAATTGGAACAATTTATTTAGTTACATTATTATTTGTGCCAATTTATTTCTTTGAATTATTCAACCAAACTAAATATGATCAAAAGAAACATTACTATTTAGCTTCAATCTTTTTAGTTTATGCCGCAATTGGTATTTATTTCTTTATCGGTGTATTCAATTTAGTTGATAACGCTTGAAACTTAATTGTTGTAGTATTAGGTTTAGCTGCTGGAATTGTTTCAATTGTCTTTGATGCAAAGAAACCACCACAACCTAAACCAGTTGTTAGCGCACAAAGTAATAGTAGCTCTTCATTTCCATCTTTCCCTGCCGCTTCTGCACCAAGCCAATCATCTGCTCCAGAATCATTCCACGAACACCACAGTTCATCAGATAATAGTTTTTCAAGTGGTTCATCATCAAATTCATCGGATAATGGATCTAGTTCTTCGAACAGTTAATTCAATCGTGGGGAAGCGAAGTTATTATATAATTAATTTAATGACACACCGCTTAATGTTCACCAATATTAATAATGCGTAAAAACCGAGCTGAAAAACGAGAAATCCTCTCTGATCCAATCTATAATTCGCAAGAAGTTGCCAAGTTAATCAATATGATCATGTGGGATGGGAAAAAAGGTTTAGCCCAAAAGATTGTTTATTCAGCATTAGAAAAAGCGGCGGAAAAAACAAAAAAAGTGCCAATTGAATTGTTCCTTCAAGCGTTAGAAAACATTGGTCCAACAATTGAATTGAAAGTACGAAGAATTGCGGGAGCAAATTACCAAATCCCCACTCCGGTTGAAGAAAGCCGTCGTAAAATATTAGCATTGCGTTGATTAATTACTTATTCACGTTTACGTAATGAAAAGAATATTATTGATCAATTAGCTCATGAAATCGTTGATGCAAGTAATAATACCGGTGGTGCAGTAAAAAAACGTGAGGATACAGCAAAGATGGCCGAAGCCAACAAGGCTTTTGCAAATTTAAGATATTAAGATGGCACGTAAATTTCCGATTGAAAAATACCGTAATTTTGGGATTATCGCCCATATTGATGCTGGAAAAACTACCACCAGTGAACGGGTTTTATACCATACTGGTAAAACCCATAAAATTGGTGAAGTTCATGATGGGGGAGCAACAATGGACTGGATGGTTCAAGAAAAAGAACGTGGGATTACAATTACTGCTGCTGCAACCTATGCGCATTGAAAAGATTGCGAATTAAATCTAATTGATACTCCCGGACACGTTGATTTTACGGTGGAAGTTAATCGTAGTTTAAAAGTATTAGATGGTGCCGTCGTTGTCTTAGATGTTCAAAATGGTGTTGAACCCCAAACCGAAACCAATTGACGGTTAGCCGATAATTATAATGTTCCCCGAATTGTTTATTGTAATAAGATGGATAAAGTTGGGGCCGATTTTGAAATGAGTGTTAATTCATTAAAAGAACGATTAGGTGCAAACGGAGTTGCGATCCAATATCCAATCGGTGCGGAAAATGATTTTCGGGGAACAATCGACTTAGTGGAAATGAATGCTCGATTTTATGATGGTGGGCAAAATGAAGAATATACTGTTGGACCAATTCCGCCAGAACTAATGGATAAAGCCATTCACTTCCGGGGCAAAATGCTTGAAGAAATTGTTAATTTTGATGAAGTGTGTTTAGATAAATTTTTAAATGGTCAAGAATTAACTGTTGCCGAAATTAAAAAATGTATTCACCAAGGTGTATTAACTGCCCAATTCTTCCCGGTTTTATGTGGTTCTTCGTTTAAGAATAAAGGTGTGAAGGGAATGCTTGATGCGGTTGTTGATTATTTACCGAATCCCCTTGAAGTACCACCAACCAAAGGTTTTACGCGGGCTGGTGTTGAATTAACGGTACGACCAGATGATCATGCCAAGTTTTGTGGATTAGCGTTTAAAGTTGCGACTGATCCATTTGTCGGTCGATTAACTTTTTTACGGGTTTATGCGGGAACATTAAAAGCTGGATCATATGTCTACAATACATCAAAAGGGACAAAGGAACGAATTTCACGTTTAGTAAAAATGCATTCAAATAACCGTGATGATATTGATGAAGTGTGTGCTGGTGATATTTGTGCTTGTATTGGTTTAAAAGACACGACAACGGGTGATACATTAGCTGATGAAGGTTACGATATTGTTTTAGAATCAATGGAATTTGCTGAACCAGTAATTAGTTTAGCCGTTGAACCAAAAACGAAAGCCGATCAAGAAAAAATGGGGATTGCCTTAAGTAAATTGTCTGAAGAAGATCCAACATTCCGGACTTATACTGATGAAGAAACTGGGCAAACCATTATTTCGGGAATGGGTGAATTACATTTAGATATTATTGTTGATCGTATGCGTCGTGAATTTAATGTACAAGTTAATGTTGGTGCGCCCCAAGTTTCATATCGTGAAACATTTACTAAAGCCGCTGATGCTGAAGGTAAATACATTAAGCAATCCGGTGGTCGTGGTCAATACGGTCATTGTTGAATCCATTTTGAACCGAACCCGGATAAAGGTTATGAATTTGTTAACGGCATTGTTGGAGGAAAAATTCCGCGTGAGTATATTAAGCCAATTGATCAAGGTTTACAAGAAGCAATGAAAACTGGTCCATTGGCTGGTTATCCGATGATTGATATTAAAGCAACCGTATTTGATGGATCATACCATGATGTCGATTCATCGGAAATGGCATATAAGATTGCGGCTAGTTTAGCATTAAAAGATGCAGCAACAAAGTGTGGGATCGTTTTATTAGAACCAATTATGGCTGTGGACATTACTGTTCCTGAACAATATTTTGGTGATGCAATGGGCGATGTGTCATCACGAAGAGGAAATATTGAAGGAACAATTCAACGTGGTAATGCGCAAATTATTAAGGCAAAAGTGCCATTAGCAAATTTGTTTGGTTATGCAACGGATTTACGATCATTTACCCAAGGTCGTGGTAATTATTCAATGCAATTCAGTCATTATGCACAATGTCCAAAAGCTGTAGCTGAAACTGTTGTTAAAACCAAAGCGAAATAATTATTTTTGACAATGCGGACAATAATAGGTTCCCCGTCCGCTGATTTTTACTTTAATAATTTTGGTTTGGCAAATCGGACATGGTTGATTATTTTTTCCATGAACTTTTAAGTAATGTTGATAATTACCCGAATGATCCTTACTAAACTGATAAGAAAAAACTGTTGTGCCCTTGTATTTAATGGCCTCTGTCAAAATTGCTTTGCTTGATTTAACTAGTGCCGCAATTTGTTGCAAATTAATTTTATCGACTGGTGTTGTGGGATGAATTTTTGTGGCAAATAAAATTTCATTCGCATAAATATTGCCAATGCCCGCAATTTTTGTTTGGTCCATTAAAAAGCTTTTAATTGGTAATTTGCAATGCTGCATTTGCTGGGTTCAATATGCGGCATTACATTCCGGATTTAATGGATCGTAAGCAATTTTGCTTAATTCCGGCGATTTTAAATAATTACTTTCATTAAATAAATGAAATGTACCAAATTTTCGCGAATCAAAATACTGTAATGCAGCGTGATTAGCAAAATTAATTTGGATATGCAAATGTGGTGATTTAGTTTGACACGCATTAACTTGATAGAACAATTTGCCTTCCATTCGTAGGTGAATCACTAAAACTTTTTTATTAGTTAAATGAAAGATTAAATATTTACCAATGCGTGATATTGTCGTGATTTTTTCATTGACCAATTGCTTTTGGAATGTTTTTACAGAACAATTTTTTAGCAGTTTTGGGCAAAAAACATCAATGCTTGTAATAGTTTGATTAATTGCTTTACTTTCGTTAAGCAAATTGATAATCGTTTGGACTTCGGGTAGTTCTGGCATTATTTAATTTTTAGTCGTTTAAGCTTTTTTCTATTATATCATTTGGAAAAAAGCGCAGCGAGAATTATTGCACCAATAATAATGCCAAGAATAACTAATAGTCAAATTGACACATATGCCGTTAAGCCGATATGGATGATGTTGGTAATAATTTGGTCTTGCGTTGTTTTATTCGTTAACGTAACTGTTAAACGAATGCTATATGTTGTTTCATCGATGTTACGATTAAACAACGGTTTATGCAAGACATTAAATTCATGAGCATTAAGATGCATGGTTAAAAAACACGAATCTTTAATGCTGGTTGTTCAAGTGATGTTTGCACTATTATAAGTTACATCAGAACTACCAATTTTTTGATCACGATTCGCAATACTTGGCGTTAATGTAATATCGCTTTCGCGAGCGATATAGTATTGATCGGTTAAATCGGTATTATTTTGACCATATACCTTATAGGCAAAAGCAATACTAATTTCCGTACCATATACACCGCTTAACAAATAATAGTTGTCTTTTGTTCGCACAATGTTGGATTGGGGTATTACATACCCTAGTGTTCCTTCCCCACTAGCGTTGATTTGGGAAATCGAGTGATTTGTGGGGCTTACTTGTCCCACTATATTTAAAGGTATAATTAATCAAACGATCAAACAGAATCAGCGTAATATTGCCATTATTTAAATTACTTCGTGGGGAATAACCTGAAGCATACAACGTTTGCTAAGATCAAACTGTTTTATTTCCGCACCCTTACCGAACGTATAGTGGCAAGCCACCTTATAGTAGAAATCATGGACGAGAAATGATGTTGGTGGTTTAACAACTCATGGTTCACTTTCGTTAATTATCTTGCTAACTGAATAATCCGAATTGACTTCTCATGAAATTGTTCAGTTTTCGCTCGTTGTTTTTTCTTTTGTGTCAATCAATTTATATTTTGGCCGTAAATCAAGCGTTTCCTTTGTCTCCACGTATGTGTATATTGGGCCATCAATTTTTGCTCGTTGACTTTCGGGATAAATTCGTTCGGTAAGATATTTAACGCCAAAAACAATTCCAACTCCAGCGCCGACAACTGCGGCAAACATTTTTAAACTCATAGTGGTGATGTTTGGTAAGCTAAAGCGTTCTTGGTTGCAGCTGGCGATTTTACAAGTAAAGTAAGCGTGAAGTAATATGAGAATCGTTTTTTTGGTCACGGAGCATCTGGCCGATCAGCAAACCCCCCAGGGCCATATGTTTTTATTCCGCATTCAGTTTGAAGCACAAAATCGTAGCGTCCATTTTCCGCCGTAAAAGTATTATCAACAATAATTTTTGCGGTATCGGTTCAATCTTTAGACTCACATGTTATTTTTGACGTTGTACTTACATTTTTCTCTATTCTTCAAAAATAAATTTCAAATGCGCCATCTCGTGGTACGGCACGATATTCAACTGCGGTTCTTGTACCAACTGTATGTCTTATCACTCGATTACCAATTAACGAAATATTATTAGGTTTTTCTTCGCGGAAAGCCCAATTAACTGCAAAAAATATTCCGAATCCGACGAATCCGAGCAGAATAATGATTAAAGTAATTCTTGCCTTATGCATATATAGATTATATTTTTTTTAGTCAATAAAGTTAAGAAAAAAATTTCGGGATATGTTGGGCGGTAGTTGTTGGTTTAGGATCAACGATTAATTGGACTTTTTCTTCAATTTTTTTTGGATCTGCATGATCGTAGTAACAAATGACATAAAAGAAGTAATTACCAACTACATTATCGGCACTAAAAGTGATAACAAAAGTCTTAAATTGTTCATCAAATGCACTCGCATATTTAAAACTATCGGCTGGAGAAATCTTTTTTGTTTCTCATACGCTCTCAGCAAGATTTTTGACATAATATGATACACTTTTTTCTTCACTGGCAATTTGATTAATCACAGTCGGTCCCTGAATCTGTTTTAGTTTTACTTGATTAAATCAGTTAAAAAAATAATAAACACCGAATCCGACCCCGATTCCACAAATAATTAAGGCTAAAAAGAGTTTTTTTCCCATCTTCAATTTAATTATATCCTAACGATATAATATAATATATTATATATGTCTAACGACGATACTAAATTACCTAGTTCACCTGATAATTCCAATCCAAACGAGCAAAAACCGAATGCGCAACAATCAGTAACTAATGCTTCACCGGCTCCCGCATCCGCATTACCGACTGAACCATTACCGGCTTTTGATATTAAAAACGTGGAAAGTACGCCGGTTAATCAGATTATTACCAAAAATAATATTGACCTTAATGAAAATGTGGGAAAATTTGGTAATACTAATATCCCCCTTGAACAATTTAAGGATGAAGAGTTAGGGACAGCAAAAAAAGATAAGAATGTTGGTTATCAATTGAACTTTGATAAATTTCGTGAAAACAAAGTTCGTAAATTAAATGAAGGTACATGATTTGGGCGTTTGCAAATTTGATTAGATAAACGTTTGAATATTCGTCGTAAATTATTAATGACTTGAGCAATCTATTTTGGTTTTATTATTTTTGCGTTAATTGGTTGTATTTTATGAATTAATTTTACATCAGGTGCATTACAAAATACCGGTTATGCCATTAATTTACTAACGAACTATTATAATTCTGGACAAGCCGGAGTAGCGTTTGCTTGAATCGCTTTATGCATCTTGATTCTGCCATTTATCATTTTATTAACGGCATGAGTCATTGGAATTAATGGTGTTTATCGTTCGCTAACATTTCATTTATGATTTATTTTCTTTATGTGTTTAGTTTTATTAGCATTAATTTTAAGCACAATCTTATGTTCAGTTTACTTTGCTGAATATAACGCTTGAACAATTCCGAACATGCAACTTCCTAGTGGTGAGTAGTAAGAAACAAAATTTAGCTAGCTTAAATATTGTCTTATATCAACCGGAAATTGCTGAGAACGTGGGTAATATTATGCGCACATGTGTGGCTTTCAATGCTGTTTTGCATTTAATTCGTCCCTACGGGTTCTTCTTTAATAAATTTGATCCACGGATTAAACGAGCGAGTGCCAATCATTTAAATGGCTTACAAATTTACGAATATGATACATATGCGAGTTTTGTACGCACTAACCAAGTTAACGATCAGCAAATTTATTTTTTAACGCGCTATGGTACAAAACAGCCACGGAAGATATCATTAATTAAGCCTCAGCAAATTTATTTTGTTTTTGGGAAAGAAAGTACGGGCATTCCTTTAGCAATTTTAAAAAAGCATCGTGCCCATACGATTCGCATTCCGAGTTCAATTAATTTACGCAGTTTAAATCTCGCTAATACTGTTGCGATGATGTGTTACGAATTTGCTTGTCAAAATCAATATCGGGGCTTAGCGATTAAAGAACCGCACAAGCGTTTAAAAATCTAATGAGCCTTCAACCCGTGGGAATGGAATCGCTTCACGAATGTTATCTAAATCAAGAATATACATAATAAAACGTTCAAAACCTAAACCAAAACCAGCGGAACTGTAATAACCGTATTTACGTAAATCAAGGTATCATTGAATTGATTTAACATCCATTTTTAATTCTTCACAACGTTTTAATAATTTTTCATAATTATCTTCCCGTTGACTACCACCAATAATCTCGCCAACGCCCGGAACGAGCAAATCATTTGCTGCAACTGTGCGTTGATCGGGATTAACTTTCATATAAAATGCTTTAATTTCTTTCGGATAGTTTTGTAAAAAAATTGGTTGTTTAAATATTTTTTCACATAAATAACGTTCATGTTCGGATGCTAAATCTTTGCCAAAGAAGATATTATTATCTTCAAATTTATGACCATTAACTACCGCGGTTTTTAATAATTCAATTCCTTCGCTATAATCAACTCGTTTAAATGGTCGATCAATAATTTCTTTAATTCGCGAAATAATATGCGGTTTTGTTTCGGCAAAAAATTCAATTTCATCTTGACAATGATCGCTAACATACTTAGTAATATATTTCACAAAACTTTCGATCACTAATTGTAATTGACTTAAATCGATGAATGATATTTCTGGTTCAACCATTCAAAATTCGGATATATGACGATTCGTATGGCTTTTTTCGGCACGGAATGTTGGACCGAATGTATAAACTTTTTTAAATGCTAAGGCATATGCTTCTGCATTTAATTGACCACTAACGGTTAACGAAGCGTTTTTATTAAAAAAACTTTTTTCCCCAACAGTCGCAATGTTAAATGCTTCACCGGCACCTTCGGCATCATTGGCCGTAATAATGGGTGCAGCAACCCAAATAAAACCATTATCTTGAAAGAATTTATGAATCGCATAAGCCAGAACACTTCGCACACGCATAATTGCACTAATGGTTGTGGTTCGTGGTCGTAAGTGTGCGATCTCTCGCAAAAACTCAAATGTATGTTCTTTTTTTTGTAATGGATAATCTTCGCTTGCTTCTTTGAGAATTTTAACTTCGCTTGCCACTAATTCATTATTCCCAATTTTTCGACTTTTCTTTAAAATGCCTTGAGCAAAAAAAGCTGATCCAGTTCGAACTTTGCGTAAACGATCATCAAAACCTTTTGTTTCGCTTTCTTTACAAACAACCTGTAAATTCTTTAATGATGATCCGTCATTAACTTCAATAAAACAAATTTTTCCGCTATCACGGGATGATTTAACTCATCCGACAATTCCAACTTCTGCACCTTCATTTGCTGAGAAGGCAACTTTAATTTCAACAATTTCCGCCTTCATGATTTATTTTGGATTATTAACCGGAACAATTTCCACTTTTTTTCGACCAGGTCCAAAAGCAGTATATTTAACAATTCCATCAATTGCCGCGCTTAATGTATGATCTTTCCCTTGAATCACATTTTTTCCGGCTCAAATTTTATTCCCACGTTGACGATAAATGATGTTACCAGCATTGGCAAACTCTCCAGCATATAATTTTGCCCCAAGAAATTTTGGATTCGAGTCACGGCCGTTTTTTGTACTACCAGTCCCCTTTTTACTTGCCATTAACCAATAATCTCCTTTACTAATAGTTTGGTATATTTTTGCCGGTGACCTTGACGTTTTGTGTGGTGCTTTTGCGAAATATGGTGAATAATTAATAGTTTGTCTTGTTTCCCTTGTTTAACAATTTCGCAAACAACTTTTGCATTTGGTAAATACGGTTGACCGATGTTTGTATCAATCATTAATACTTTATCAAAAGTGATTTGATCACCCGGATTACCGATTAATTTTTCTGCGTAAATTTGATCATTCACACTTACCTTGTATTGTTTAGCACCAGTTTCGAATACAGCAAAACCCATAAATCTATATTATTATTATATAATAATGTTGCTAATTAACAATTTTAATCGCCATAAAATTTATTTACGCTCAACAAATAATCGATCAATTTTTGGTTTTAATTTCCCTAATCCATAACCAAACAAACTAAAGATTAGTAATAGACCAAAAACATAAGCAAAATAAATCCCAACGCCATTTTTATAATTTAAGAAAGCATACGGAAAGGCTCAAACGTTTTTCATTGTTTCGGTATCATAAATTTCGACCAACCCCCCAACAATTGCTGTCAATACCACATAGGTTAATGGATAAATTAATGTATACAGTAATTTCTTTCAATCGTATTTTCCTTCAGTTTTAACAAAAAAATAAATCAATCACATATAAACTGGGCTCAAATTATGAACGATAAAATAATCGGCAGTTTCATCATATTCGCCCTTAATTACGGAATTGAGAATAAAGATAACAACAAAAAAAGTAATTGAAATATATAACGTAACTGATGTAACTAATGCTGTGCTGTGAGTGAAATGATACAGTTTCGTGTATTTCTTATAGCCAAAGACACCAATGACAAACAAAACTAAATAAATTAAAACAAAGATATTTGATTGACAAGTGAATGTATATAAGAATCATCACGGTGCAGTTTGTGCATAACGTCCTTCTCCACGTAAATCATGAATGACATCATTACTAATTGCAAAAAATAAAAATATCCCAAAAATAATTGAACAAAAAGCATAAACTAATTCGCGCTGGTGATTGTTAACCGTTGTATGATGTTGAAATGATTCCATTTCTTTAATTATATTCTAAACTAAAATATTTAAATTTTTGACCGGTAACTCCCAGTAAATCCAGCATCCCCACTCGGCATTGGGCAAGCTCGGAGCGTTGTATAGCTTTGATTAGTTCCCTCGCCCCATCGCGAGCCAATCAGTACTCGATTCCCGTTTGCAAATCCACAATTGTAATATGCATTGATCGGTTCAAAGGCATCATAAACCAATTGTATTGAACTATTATAAAATTGGGCAAAGTTATAATCTTTACCACTAACTCCAGATTTAAATGATGCGGATATGGTAATGACTTTACCTCGTTTAACTACAAGCATTCCACATTCTGATTGGGAGGAACTACTAGCAGGTCAACTAATTGAATCTTGTCGACCCCATAGGTAGGATGGATCTCCTACCGAATAAAACTCATAATAATTCTCCCCCACATAACACCAAGCATTCGCCGTATATGTCTGATTATTCACTGTATAACTCCCACTAATCATCACCATTTGACTTGCCCGATAATTGACCCTTGACTGTAAAT
>JAITFD010000026.1 GCA_031281575.1 Mycoplasmataceae bacterium
GATTGGAACACACAAAAAATTATTAATATAAATAACGGAATTAAAGGATTTTATTTACCATATAATGCAAGCGGATCATACACGCTTTCATTGATTTATACAACCGCTCGTAATAATGAGCGTGCATGTAAAATAACATTACCTTTTTCATTCATTAACGCTCATATTATCAACGGAATCATTGAAACAACAAGTAATAACATGATCGATGATCCATATCGATGATTTCAAAATTTCTAAATGATTATGAATAAAAAGATCCTGAAAAACATTTGCATTGTGCTTTTATTAATTATGATTATCGGAACAATCTATTGTAGTTCATTGTTTTTTCGTTCATCAGGAAAAATAATCGTTAAAAGTGATGAAGTTGAATTACCGACAAAGCATTCGTATTACCATCATTATCCCCTTGATAATTATTTCAATTCAACAAGCGAAACACAAGCAAAATTAATTATTGAAAAATATCAAAACAATCGAATTTATCGAAAAATCAATACAATTGAATTTGAACAACGCTTCAAAAATTTATTCAAAACAATCATTTGCACACAAAATGGTAAATTCGTCAATCCTATATTGCGTTTAAAATATCAGTTTAATGACGATGAAACAGCTGGTAAAGTTGGGATTATATGAAATGAATTAAGTGAACAAACATATTATTTTGATGAATTACGCATTAGTATTTGTTAAGTCCGTAATAAATTTTTCATATTGAATTGATCATTCGATCCGATTAAGCGAATATTGATTAAAAATAAAAACACGGATTTTGTTACCGTATGTTTGTTTGATTGCACTAATAATCGCGATATGGGTTGTATTCATCTGCTTGAAATTAATTAAGATGATAAATTGCAAATGCTGAATTTTAAGCGAGTCATTAATAATTAATTCTGCGGAATTTAATTTAATTAAATCAACCAACATAATTCCACGAAATTTCTTACTTGGCAAATTTTGTTGATAATTTGCATACTGAAAAATATAATCAAAATATTGTTCAGCCAACTGAATTGGTTCAACAGGAATTTGATTTGAAGAAAAACAATATATCACTCGTTCAGTAACTTTTCGTGTCGAACAATACGGAGCAAAAACTTTAAAACGCTTCTCCCGATCATAATTTACTAATCGTCGAAATTTTTGATTATGATCAAACAAAACGGATGAAGTATTTTTTTTGGCTAAAAAAAACATTAAATTTAAAACAAATGTAAAACATATCGGTTGATCATCATATGAAAAAAATACTAAATTATTTTTCATCAATTATCTCCGTTCACTTGCGCGGATATTTCCGGTTCGTGATCAGTTCTTTTTGAAATATGAATACATGATGTGTGTGATTATTTGCCGAACAAAAATTTAAAGTATCTAATAATTTAATATTTAATGCTTCAATTATTGGTGCAGCCTCATTTAATTCATTTGGGGCATTTTGCGACTTTGGTTCAATAATTAATCCGCCAACCTTGCAGTATGGTGCGGATAATTCAAGAATAATTTTTAATGGTGCAACAGCACGTGATGTCACTAAATCAAATGTATCGCGCAAATCGTCAGGAATGAGTTCAGCACGAATTGGCAGAATTTGAAAATTAATTTTTAATTCATCCATTAAAGCAAATAAAAATTTAACTTTTTTCCGATTTGATTCAATGATCGTTAATTGCAAATGCGGATATAACAACAATAAAACAACACCAGGAATGCCCGAACCTGAACCAATATCCAATAATGAATTTGTTGTTTTAAATTGAACTTTTTGATACGGAATAATCGAATCGTAAAAATAATCACCATAAATTTTATCATCCGTTGCTAAACGGGTGAGATTAGTGTGTTGATTATAAGCTTGAAGAAAATTCCGATAACGTTCAATTTGTTGAAAAAAAATCGCACTAAAATCGGTAAATGCTGATTTGATTTGTTGTTGAAATTCGTCGCGGTTCATTTTAATTAATCTTTTTTAATGTTTGTAAAATAATCTTATAACATAAACGAATTGATTTAATTGAAGAATTTTCATCAACTGAATGCGGTTCAAAGATGTCAGGACCAATCGAAATCGCTTGCATTGTTGGAATTTTATTAACAATGAAACCGCATTCTAAACCGCCTTTACAAATTTCTGATATTACATTGTTTTTTGTGATTTTTTTAAATGCATTTTGGTAAATTGTTAATAACGGAAAACTATCAGTATGTTTTTTAAAAACTGGCGTTCAAGTTAAACTTGATTCGGCTCGGGAAATAATGTGCGGATTCAGATTCGCTAAACGCAAGATTCCCAGCATTTGTTGGACAAGTAAAGCAAAGCCGTTTTCGTTTGTAGCCCGGACTGAAATACCAATCGTAAATCCAGTTTTTGTTGGTGTAAATTGAAATCAATTATATGAAACTTCATACATTTGAAATTGCTCGTTATAATATGGAACAGGATTTGGGACATTTCCTAAACTACATAACAATTTTTGATTAATCTCATCTTTCAGATTAAAATATTTTTGTTTTTTGCTAATGGGCAAAAAAGTATATTTAATTGGATTTTCATCACGAAAAAATTTTTGATATTGACAAACACGATTACGCACAAACTGTTTAAATTGATTAATTTTTTGTTTTGGCAATAAAAGATCAATTGATGAAGAAGAAGGAATTACATTAGCTGGATTAATGATTTCATTAAATGCAATCCCAAAATCGTTTGTTTCTAATGCATATGCATAAAGGATATTAAACATTAAAGCAATCGCGTTTGCTCGCAATGCACCAATGTTTGCACCAGAATGTCCGCCTTTTAAACCGGCAATCGTAAAAGCCATTTGAGTATAAGTATTATCGTGATGCAATGATGTTGAATCAGGTAATGAACAACTAATTAAATAACGTTTAACACCCGCACAACCAATTTCCACTTTTGCTAAATCTTCATTATCTAAATTAATCATATAGCGCGATTTAATTAAATGATAATTGAATTTGGTGATGCCTTGGGGAGTAACTTCTTCATTTCATGTTAATAAGATTTCCAATTCCGGATGACGGATTTTGTGGTCAGCAGCAATGGCTAAGATATAGCTCACACCAATTCCATTATCCGCACCAAGCGAAGTACCGTTAGCCGATAATTTATCACCATTAACTTGAATTTTAACATTTTTATTTTTGCTATTTTTTTTACTTACAAAAACCATATCAGTATGCGCTTGCAATAAAACTGACGGACGTTTTTCGTACCCGCGACTGGCCGGAATTTTAAAAAAAAGATTATGCTGAGCATCAATCTTTGGTTGATAGCCTAATTCAAGAATAAGCTTTTTTAATGCCGGAATAATTTTTTGCGGGTAATAACTCGCATGTTCAATATTACAAATTGTTTGAAAATATTCAAAATATTTTTCGTTCGGTAATTTTGCCATATTTGCTATTTCTATTATATATAATAGCAAATTACACTAGTGCGGGATTTTTAAATGTTCGATCGCGTTGGATCGTTAGCGCCAAAACCAACTAATGAAAATAAAAAAACGATTGGCAGTAAAAAGAACGATCAAACCATTGGTACAGCTGATTTCTGATAATATTTGGCCATATATTCAACATATGAAGCTTATATTGGTAGTTTAATTGCCGTTTTTCTTATTTTAATAATTTACGTGTGATTTATTGCCTATATTATATAGTAATATATCAGTACTACATTACCATATATAATATAAACATAATGGGCTCAAAAGTTAACCCCCTTGATTTATTGCACGATAAAAGTTATCAGCAACAAGAGCATGATCGGATTATTCGTGCATTGCTAACATTTGAAACCGACGGTGTTGATGTTGAGAAATTAAATTTAGTAATTAAAAAGATTTATACGAACAATCCAGCCCTAAATAGTATTTTAATTGCCAATGCGGATGGTTCCGAAGAATGAAAAGAACGGGGGAATAACTTTACTAGCTTATTGTTAGTTTATAGTGATTTCCGGGATTTCTATAACGAATATGTCGATGAACACGATGAATTGAAACAACCGCCGATTGTCATTTTATACTGTTTAAATTCATTAGGTTTCAAAGTTAATAATGCTTTCATGGATGGTTTTGCATTAAAACATTTCATTGCTTTGTTTCTTGATGAATATAACCACATTGATGATCCTGGTTTCATTTCTTCTTACTATAAAGCCCAATCACGTAGTTTCCAAGAATTTTTAAATGCCATTCCGGCAAATAATAAAAAAATTGGTATATTGGATAAATTTAAACAAGATCCAGTAATGCATAAATTAGATAACTATGGCTTTAATAATCAAGTGTTGCCTTTTGCGAAAGTGAAAGATGCAACAAAGCTGCCAGCACCATGAATTAATTACGAAACATTGGATGAAAACTATACCAATGGATTAAAAAATCTTGCCAAAAAGCATAAAACAACCATCGATAACATCGTAACCACTGCCTACATTCGTGCCATTGCTAAAACTATTAATTCATTTGATGTTGCCATTAATGTTGGACGTTATTATAATGCACGAAACGAAACAAGCAATATTTATCGTTCGTATAGTAATTTACATGTGGTACTACCGAATGTGGCCACCGTTAAACCAAAAAGTTATTTTAACGAAACATTAGCAACAATTAACAGCGTTGATGCGTTAATTCAAAGCGAACACATCGTGGCAAAACAATTGACCATTGGCGTAAATAAATTTTTAAATGTACCGACCAATTATTTCCAAATTTGCCATTACGGAGAATTCGATTCATCAATTTTTAAAGTGCAAGACGATGCTTTGCTTTACATTTTTTTCACTCCCGCAATCCGGAATGCTCCGTATCATGCAATTAATACACTAGTATACAACGGTATGTTATTTGCTGGTACGGCTAACTTTTGTCCATTAGAGGATAACGAAATGACCCGAAAGCTTTTAGCACGTTTCTTCATTGAATTGAAAGAATATGTTGATTCCAATTTAAAAATTAATCCCGAATTAGCAAATGATAAAAATGCAATTCGTGAATTTTATTTAAAAGCTGATGTAACTTATACGAAGAATATTAACAGTTTTAAAAATACCCAAGCGGTTATTACCCCAGTCGCAAACATCGCTACTCCCCAAGTTGTTCGACAAAAAATTAACGAGCAAAAACCGATTAAACAACATTTTAAAATGGCAAAGAACGATGTATTAAGTAAAATTGGGATTAATCCGAACAGTGTGCTTGATGATGAGCCAGTTAATGCTCCTGATGTCGTGGATGATGTTATTCCTGAAAATGAACCAAGTGCTACGCCAACGACAAATGAAGTAAAACCAATATCAACACCATCAACAACTGCTACAACCCAAACCACGAATGATAATTCACCAACACCAGCTGCTAGTTCGGTTGTTGTTACCCATCCTGATCAACATTCCGAATTTCGCAAACATGTTGATGAAATCGCATTAGTTGGTGATGAATTAATTGGCGAAATTAATAAAGCATTAGATATTGATCCAAAGCATCCACAATCAATCGCTGAAATTCAAAAACATAAAAACTACCCACCGGTTGCAGCAGCAATTGAAAAAGTAACTAGTGAAGCCGAAAGTTATGTACAAACCGGTGTCCATAAGCCGATTCCAGCTTCACCATTACATCAACATCATCCGGTTTATCAACGTATTGTGGCAGTTGGTAAAGGTATCTTACATAAAATTGCTGGTGGGTTACGCATGATCTATGGCCAAAATAAAAAACATGTCGCAAATCCAAACAATAAACAAACCGTTGTTCATCCGGAACATAAAAAAACTTTTTTAGCACATTTGCGAGAAAAAATTCATCACGTTAATCATCGTGCACATAAATCAATCGGCAATACAAATCCAGTGAAGCAACAACCGGCATTGACTAATCAATTCGCAAATTCAAAGCATGAACCGATTCTAAAAGCCGACCCATTACCACCACCAGTTATCAATTCTAAACCAATTAATTCCGCTGAACCAGTCGTCGCAAATACTTTTGCACAATCAACTCCACCAACACCAGCTGCTGTCGAAAATAATGCGCATGACATTAATTCAAGCAATGGGATTAGTCAATTAAAACAAACTGTTGCGAGCAAGCTTGATGTACCACAAGCAACAAATCAAAATTATCGAACACCACCAAAAGTTGATGATTTAATTAATGCGACTGATGTCCAAATTAATCCAGATCATTTCGTTGGCCATAAAATTAATATCGCAATCAAATCAACAATTATTGATGGTGCATACCCTAATCCATTTGATAATAAAATTGGTGACAACATCGTCATTCACGTTGATGAACCGGTGTATAAAAATCCATTACCACCAGAACCCGAGACAGTTCCGGCTGAAGTTGCACCAATCAAGGATAAACCAACCGTATTGGAAGTGAAGTTTGATCATGTTGATGAAAATGGCAAAACGGATTTTATCCCGACGACGGTTGCCCACGAAGTTAAAGAAGAAAATCAACTTGTTAATCATCATGCAAAAGCCAAGTTAGAAACAAAATCAACTACTACTGATAGTAGTAAGCATGCGATTGATATTACTAAACATTTACCCAAAGAATGGGATGAAGAACAAAAGGCATTGGCGGTTAAATATGAATCATTTACCGGAAATAAATTGTATCCAGTTAACGATGATCCCCAACGGGTTAAGTATCTTGTAAAAGGCAGTGAACGAACATTCCAAAAACGAACATGAGATGATATTAAAAAGTATGTGGAATATAAAACGAAAGAAACAAGCACTAAAACTGCGTAAATGGATCGTAACGAAATTAGTAAGTATCGGTATTTTGACACCCACACCCATGTTTATGATCCTGAACTGATGGAAAATTTCGGAACATTAAATGACGCTTGTATTAAACAAGGCATTTTAATTGCCGTAATCGGGGTTGATTTAGCAACATCAAATCAAGCTGTTACCATTAGCCAAGGTTGTAGTAATGCGATTGCGACAGCTGGGATTCATCCATTAGAAATCAAACCGCGAACTTATCAAGAAGATTTAAATAATTTTCAAATATTTTTAACCAAAAATATTCAAAATATTAGCGCGATTGGTGAAGTCGGATTAGATTATCATTATAAAAACATCGATCCCGAAATTCAAAAAATTGTTTTTATTAAAATGATCGAAACAGCAATTAAATATAAAAAACCAATTATTCTTCATGTGCGCGAAGCCTATGAAGATTGTTTTAATATTTTGCTTAATTATCAACATCAATTAGAAAAAATTTTAATCCATTGTTACGATACAAACGCGGAATGAGTTAAGAAATTTAATCAGTTTAATTGTTTCTACGCGATTGGTGGTAAAATTACTTATCCAGAAGCGGATTACTTACGCGAGGCTTTAAGAACCATGCCCCGAAATCGAATTGTTTCAGAAACCGATTGTCCATACTTGTGTCCCGAACCAGAACGGAAGGGTATTAATTCGCCTTTAAATATTATTCCGATTGTGGAAAAAATTAACGCGGTTGTTGAAGAAGATCTAACCGATCAATTATTAATTAACGCCTTAAATTTTTTTAATTTGAATTAGCCAGCTGACTTGGTTAATGCTTTATTAATAAAATTGAAGCTACGGATATATTTATCGAATTGATAGTTATGATTTTCAAGATCATCATTTTGCGGATTACATTTAACATTTGTTAATAATGTTAATTCAATCACGCCGATTTGACAAAATCCGTAAGAAATTAAAGTTAAGAAAAATGTCGGAATATGGGTATCAAAATAATAATTAAATAAAGTAAAACCAATGGTTGCTTGTGGGACATCAGGTAAGAAAAATCACGTTAAAATATATGCAGAAGTAAAAATTAGATAAATGATAAATGAGCGGCGGTTACGATATATTGTTGCTCAAAAAGAAAATTTTCGATGGAATTTTGGCGTAATAACAAAATAAGAACGACGGTTAAAAAATAACGCCAAAAATCACGCTTCTAATTGTAAAAACACTAATGATGCATTATAAAAAGGATAATCAAAAAGAAAATATCATATTGCATTTTTTCATTTTTTTATTTTCAAAATAAATATAACTGTAATAAAAATATCAATTACGGTGTACAATATTTGGAGAACAAATAACATATAAGTACCTCCTTGATTATACCCAAGTAAATTGAAAATTAAGGGAGAAGTTAAGGAAAATACGGTATTTAATGGGCCGATAATCAAACTAATAGTACTAATAACTCGTGTATACATAATCGTAAGTGGAATCCGAAATTTAAAAATATTTTTGATGAAATATTTACTACTTTCGATCGCAAAATAAAGTCCCCGAACATAAAGTTTTCGTTGATCGATGTAATTCATTGGTGGAATATCTAGCTGTGTCGTTAAAGTTGAGCACAATGTCAAGAAACCATTTTGTAATGAAAGATAAAATATCCCGCTGTCGTCGCAAACGAAATCGGCAATACGATCTTTAATTTTTAAGACTAATTCCTTTGAGCATAGTCACGTACAAATTTTTGTTCGATTCGGAAAAAGGGCAGAAAAATAATCACGTTCAATCGCCATTAATGATGTATAATTATGCGAATTAACATATAAATTATTATGAAACATACAGACATGGGCCGAATAAACGACTCCGATTGGATATTTTTTATACGTATATTTTTGGGCATAAAAAAACTTTAAATTAGTACTAATGAAATTTTTTGGTAAAATATTGCCACTGTCGATTTGACAAAAAAAATCTCATTCTTTGGGATCAGTTTGCCAAAAATGTGCTAAATTTGCTGATTTAGTTCGTTTGCCATCTTGCGGTCGGCGAACAACAGTTAAATGATATTGATTTGCAAATTCATCGATTGCTTTTATCGTTTCTGGTTTAGTGCTATCATCTAAAATATATCAGCGAATGTTTGGATAATCTTGTTCCATACTATGCAATGCCTGATCAGGTAAAAAATCATTACAAAACGTAAATGCGCATGCAATCGTTGGTAATTGTTCTGGTAAGACTGCACTATTGACCATTGCAATTTGTCGTTTAATAACATATCTTTTAAAAAATACGGAACAAATGTTTTTCACCAAGTTAGGAATTTCATAAGAAAAACTAAGCGATGTTAAAACTGCACCAAAAATAATGATGCCGATTAAAGCTGGATAAAAATTAACATTATTTGAAACAATATAATTAATCGTTTTATAAGTAAAATAATAATTAAAAAGGATCAGTATAATTAATGTCGCAATAAATGAAAAAATACAAAAAAATATTACAGAAAATGAACGCATAGTTTATTT
>JAITFD010000043.1 GCA_031281575.1 Mycoplasmataceae bacterium
ATATTCTCAATTACTAAAAATTACTTGTCGGGAAGTAGTGTTAAAAAAATTACTAATAATTTCATTTAAAAAATTCTTAGTTAAAATCGGATCGTGACGATATTTTTTAATCATGTATTCGCCTAACAACGTTTCATTAACAATGGAAGGAATTTCGGCAGTAAAAATGGTAGTGGATGCATAATGCGGATTATATTGATTGTAATAGTATGAATTTAACGAATGGCCAAGTTCGTGAATAATGGTTGAAACCGAATCAAATGTGCCGTTAAAATTCATCAAAATGTAATACTTGCTTAACCCACGCGTTCCACCAATCGAATACGCACCGGTATATTTATTCGGTTTTGGCATTCATGAAATTCAACGTTCATCAAATGCTTTTTTAATGATACTGCAGTATTCTTGACCAAAAACTTGTAAACAATCGAAAACAATTGCTTTAGTTTGTGCTAGGGTAAAATGAATGGCTTTTTTAGTTAAATCAACATTCATATCTCACGGTTCAAGCTTGGGTAATTTTAATTGTTTTTTAAGAATCTTTGTTAATACTTTGCGATATTTTTGATAGACTGGTTTGTAGGCTTTAACATTTGCATAAATTTCGGTAATTAATTTGACGGGAATTTCGTCGTGAAATGCCGTTGAAGATACATAATCATCGTAGTGATGTAATTTTGCATAAGTATTCGCTTGTAAATAATTATAGTAAAGTAATTTGGTCAATGTTGCGGTGTAATTGTTGTAAGTTTCATGAAAAGTCACCCAGACATTTTTTCGTAAAACTCGATCATCGGATTTTAATAATTCGTTCACTTTCGCCATGGTCGGTAATTTAACTAATTGATGCTTTTTATTTTTAACGTCAGGAAAACGAATATCGGTTGAAGAAAAAGTGTCAAACACTTCGGAAATTCCATCATTGACAATGCTAATTTTGCTAATTGTTTGATTTTCTGATTCGGTTAAAATGTGTTTTTCAAAACGAAAAAATTGTTCATAACCACGTTTTAATATTTTAATTGCTGGATCATCGAGATATTTTAAAATTGCTGCTTTGTGTTTAATGCATACATTGGCATAATTGAAAAGTTTTTGACTGAACTCATGAGCAACAAGATTAATTTTTTGTTGTCAAGCAATATAAGTTTGATCCGTTACATCTTCGTGTAATTTATTGCTAATGTAATTCATTAAGCGATTATTAATAATCGATAATTCATCATCTAAATTATTCCATTGCTTAAAATTCGCTAGTGATGTATAAAAATCATTAAATAAAGCAATTTGCTCATTGTTCTTTTTAATTCAAAGTTCGTACAATTGTTCAATCGTTGAATTTTCGAGAATGGCTTCTAAATCCCAATTATTTTTTTGATATTCGTTATTTGCGATTGTCGGCTTTGTTTTAACTTTTTTCACAAAATAATCAGTTTACTCAATAAATTGCACCGGTACATCGAAATCATGATGAATTCGATAATAAATTGAGCTTACTCGGAATTGATAATTATATTGATAATGGTCAATATTTAGAATAAAATCAATATCAGCTTGCGTTAATGCCGGATCAAAACGGAAAGTAAACTGATGTTGATTGGTTAATGTTGTTGATGTTGGATAAGTAATAACTAATAAGCTGAATCAATTGGGGAAAGAAATATAGTCATTAGTCATATTTGCGCCAAAAGCACTGTTAACGGCAATTAATTCTAGTTCTAAATCATTTGATTTTGCGACAAAATTATGTAATGTAACCAATACATCAATTGAACGAGAAGGATCGACAGTTGGAAACAAACCAGCATTGTTGATCACTAAATCATTACCAGTTACAAGTGGTTCATCAATCGTAAAAGCGTTTTCTAATTTTTTATGACGATCAACATATGTTCATAAAACAACGGGAACAGAAACACCAACAACTAGTGCGGTAAAAAATACTAATAGGAAATAATTTCAAAACTTTGTCCCACCAGTTCGCTCAAAATTGTAATTATAGTTCATACTATATATATTATTATATAACAATCATCGCAAATTATGAGTAGTAATTTAACAAATATAGTTATAATAATCTCAATGAAGCTTCTCATTGTTAGCGACACGCACGGCGATACTATTGAATTTGACAAAGTTTATGCACTAGAAAAACCCGATTTTGTTATTCATGCTGGCGATTACCATAATTGAGACCCAACCGAAACAAAAAATACTTTGGTCAATGAACAAACGTTTTTAGCGAAAATTGATAAGCATATTCTTGGTAATCACGGTGTGTTATTGCAAACTAATGGCCATGATGAATTTATGTCGTTATATGAAAAAGATTATGAAATTTTTACCATCGAAGGGAAAAAATTTTTATTAACTCACTCATATGAAATTCTTGATGATAGCTACCGAGAACATTACGGCGAGTGAACTGATTTTTTCAATAAAATTCGTCCCAATCGGGAAAAATTAGTTCAGGAAAATCACATTGATTATGTCATATGTGGACACACCCATATTCCCAAGATTTATGATGAAGGCAAAGTAAAAATTATTAATCCTGGTTCTTTAACTAAACCAAAAAGCCCCAAAGTTCCGCGGGCATATATTATCGGCACATCATCGCATGATGGTTTTACCTTTAAGATTAAAAAACTACCTATATCTTCCCTTTAATTAATTGTTTTAGATAATTAATTTCTTGAATGCTTGTTGCTTCAAATTCAAGGGTATAACGTAAACGCTTTAGATCATATTTGTCATATTGCTTAAAACGCTCTTTATTTGTTGAATTTAGTAAATCAGATGGTTCAATTGCTGCTACAATTTTAGCTTTCTTCATAGTTTGTCACAACGGATTGAATATCGTCATCATCGTTGCAAGCGTCAATGAATCGTTCTAAGCGCGTTTTGACATCATCACTCACGTTCGTTACTTTATTAAAAGTAATTAGTTTAACTTCCGCATCATAAATTTTTGCATTATGTTTTTGTAAAATATCTTTGACATGATAAAAATCGGATGGTAAAGTCAAAACTTCAAATGCATCTTCGCCTTCGATTACATCTTTTACTTGATAATCAATTGTTCATTCTAAAATTTGATCAGTGGTAATTGCATGATCTTTAATTACAACAATACTACCAAGATTTTCAAAAAAAATTTTGACACTATTTGGTTTGGCAATTTCACCATGCAACTTTGATAAATAACCATTTAAATTGGCAATTGTCCGATTACCATTATCGGTTAATGCTTTAATAATAATCATAATTCCGTTCGGACCATAACACTCAAATTCTAATAAATTCATTTGGGTTTGATCTTTATTTGAACCATTAATGTTTCGTTCAATCGAATCACGTGATAAATTATTTTGCAATGCTTTATCGACCGCGGCTTTTAAACGTGGATTGGCATCAATATTAGGCCCACCAACTTTTACCGCAGCTTTAATTTCCTTGGCTAATTTCTGTCAAAGTTTAGCTTGCAATTGTTGTTTTTTACTAGTTTGGCTAGCAACAAGATGTTTTCGCGGCATGTATAATTACATTATATTGTTAAAATATTTGTAATTTTTCTCCGTAAATAATTTGCATACCGTTTTCATTCATAACTTTGCCTTTAACACCAATAATATCTCCTTCATGTAAGATATTAAATTCATCATGAAATTTATGTGAATTAAATTGAACGACAATTTCTTCATAATCACATTCTGAATCAGCATATTCTTCGTGACGATCAACTTTTAAATTTAATTTGATTTGATCATTCGTTTGTGCTCAATTATTGACAATTCCGATTAAAGCGATAAAATTCATTATTCCTCCTCTCATAACCATAATGATTTGTTTTGGGAATTTATCTGAAAAAAATAAAAAAAATAAAACTTTTTCAGATTTTTTTAATTTTTCCTCCATAATGGTTGTGAGGGGAAGATGAAGACTAATCAACAAACTCAGTACGTTCAAACAATCAGTGACTTAAAA
>JAITFD010000013.1 GCA_031281575.1 Mycoplasmataceae bacterium
TGTTGTTTAGAAACCAATTTTCATCCCCTACCAGAAGACACTTTTTTTAGCGCATTTAAAATTCATCCCAATGATTTAATTATTGTTTGTACTGATGGTGTTTATAATTGAACAACACCGCAACAATGAACAGCAATTATTGAACACGAAAAAGAATTTCAATTATGATCAGCAAAGATTACTGCTGCTGCACTCAATAATCGAAGTGATGATAATTGTACATGCGCACTAGTTCGTTATGAGTAGTCCTTACAAAATTGGTGCTGTTATTAATCAACGTTACAAATTAGAAAAAGAAATTGGCCGGGGTGGAATGGAATCGGTGATTTATCTTGCCACCGATCAGTCAATCACTAACGATCGTTATTTAGAAATGAAACGCAAAAAAGTGGCGATTAAAATTGTTTGTAAAAAAGATTTTACTGATGACGACGATCGCGAAGAAAAATGAAATAAATTACGGGATGAAACCGTCACTGGATTACGCGCCACATCGATGCCCAATATTGTTCATACATACGATGTAATCTATGATGATCAAAATGAATGTATTATCATTGTCATGGAATTTATCGATGGTCAATCATTACGGCAAATCCTTGATCAACATGGTTATTTAAGTGTTAAAGAAGGGCTATATATTATTCTTAAAGTCGTGGAAGCAATCAATTCATTGCATCGTTTACAACACAAAATTATTCATCGTGATTTAAAACCAGAAAACATCATGATTACCAAAGATTTTACCGAAATTAAAATTATTGATTTTGGTATTTCGAGTGTTGTTAATATTCACGAACATAAAGCGTTAACATCCGAAGATACATTATATGGTACATACGCTTATATGTCACCGGATATTTACCGGATGGCACAGTATGTTGATAGCAAAAAAAGAAAGGGTGAAGTCGTTAATGATCATGCCGAAATGATTACCGAACAATTTGATTTTCATTCAATTGGGGTAATTTTATATGAAACAATTACCGGTACCAAACCGTTTTGATATCACACATATGATGAAGGAAAAGAAGCAAAAAATATTATTTATTTATGTGAAAAATATGATATTTATCCCATGAATAAATTGGATGCTAATATTCCGAACGGGATTGAAAATATTATTTTTCGCTGTCTCGCTAGTAAACCGAATGATCGAAAATATCGTTACCAAAATGCGCAAGCGATTATTGATGACTTATTACGGGTAAAAAATAATTTTAAAGCTGCTTTTGGCGAAAAATTAATTAAACCAGTTAACAAACGTGTTTACAGTTCCAAATTAATTTTTAATTTAGATCGTGAACGAAATACCCAAAAATTTTATGAACAATTTTGGTTTATTGGCTTATTATTGTTAGTTACAGCTATTGTCGTAATTATTACTGTTGTTTTAATATAATAATATTAATATGGATGATCAAATCCAGCCAGCTGTTGTAACATCAACATCAGAGCCGGCTAAGCCAACTGAAATTGAAAAATTTTCCAAATTTAAAATCCATTCACGCCGGATTAATTCTTCATTGTTACGTTTTCATAATTTTTATCATATCAAAAAATTTAAAAGTAAAATGATGGTGGCAATCATGTTCGGCTTCGTTTTATCAATTGCTGCAGTAGTCATGGTTGAACATACCGGACTTTATACAGGTGGAACAAGCGCATTTTTCCAAGGTTTTGCCCGATTGATTTTTGTAATCATGAATAAAAATCAACCCGATCAAACGGAATTAAATGCTTTTGTTTTTAACTTCTTGTATTGGGCATTATATTTGTTTTTAAATCTTTGCTTAGGCGTATTTGCTTATAAAAAAATCGGGAAAGAATTTACTTATTTATCAATCGCTTACATTATTTCAACCCAAGTGTTTGGTTTTATTTTTGGTTGAATATTTGACAGTAACCAAATTAGTTTTAACATTTTTGGTACCACGCAAACAGTGGATGAAAATTTAGCGGAATATGGTGTTAAGTGTATTTATTTTAATCCGACTTATTTTCCAGGACTAATTGATGGACAGGTTTTAAAATACGACTGGACAAAGCTTTATACCGAAAGCGAATTATATGCCACTTATCCGAACCAAGCGGCATTCATTATTGAAACCGTTCGTAATGCAAATGCCATTCGGACTTATTCGTTATTCGTTTATGCGTTAGTGTTTGCATTTATCACGGCGATTATTAATGCCATTTTATATATCATTGGCGGGAGCAGTGGCGGTTCGGATTTCTATTCCGTTTATTATGCACGAAAGCACAATAAATCATTAGGATATCTTTATACAATTGTGAATGGGATTTTTATGTTTTTAGGAGTATTACTCGGTTCGTTTGGCGCAGCAGTATTTGTCGATGGGGATATTTACTTTTCCTTAAATACACTATTTAGTGTAAATTTAATTTCATCTTTTGTCTGGGTTTTAATGTCCGGCATTATGATTGATATTTTCTTCCCAAAAGATAAATGGGTGGAAATTGTAATCGGCACCGATAAAATTGATCCGATTCTTAATTATTTAGCTGCTTGTAATTATCCCCACTTAATTTCCAACTCCATTACTTATAGCGCTAACAACACGACCCACAACCGATTGATTACCATTTGTTACTATAACGAATTACCAAAATTAATCCGGGTGATTCGAAAATTTGATGAAAATTGTTTAATCACTGCCAAAATTATTAAAGATATTGATGGAGTAGTCGACGTTGCGGAGGGAATTGATTAATGTCACGGATTGAAAAATGGCAAGCATATCGGGAATCAATCACGAATTCTTCCTTAGCTTTACAGCAATTACAAAACGAAATTAAAGTGTTAGAAGATTATAAAAAACGGATTGATAAAATTCACCCCGATATTTTAAAACATGCACCATTAGAATTAACGGCTTTAAAAATGGTTTCAATCAATAAAACAAACAATAAAGAACAAACCACGATCATTAATACATTAAACAACATTAATGAAGAACAAATTAATCATATTATTCAACAAATTGAAACAATCAATCATGTTTTAGATGATAATTTGCTTGATGAAAAAGGAAACATTGCCCAAGCTTGATTGGATCAAGATGAAGGTTATCAATTGTGTTTAAGTTTTCGTCACCAATTAAAAAAGATTCGTGAAAGCGTTGAAGCTTTTTCCCAACAAGCTAGTGATAAATTAACGAAAATTATTAATACCGATATTTCGCAAAAAAATTATGCACCAATTAAACCAATGATTTATGATGAGAAAAAATTTCAAAATAAAAAAACGGCGGGCATTTTAATTGTTAGCGCATTAATTATTACGATTGTCATCATAATTCTCTTAATGTTCTATACTTGATTTAGCATATAATTAAAGTATGTATAATCGACCCCGGGGAACCGAAGATGTTTATGGCGATTACAGTGATTTATTTCAAATCATTGAAAGTCGGATTGCGCAAGTTGGTAAACAATTTGGTTTTCGCGAAATTCGCACGCCGATTTTTGAGGCAACAGAATTATTTGTTCGTTCAGTTGGGGAAACGAGCGATATTGTTAAAAAAGAATTTTATAATTTTAAAGATAAAGGAGATCGCGATATTGTTCTTCGTCCTGAAGGGACAGCTGGAGTGATTCGGGCTGTTGTTGAAGAAAAATTATTAAATAAGTTTCCTTTACCATTACGTTTAATGTATCATGGACCGATGTTTCGTTATGAACGACCGCAAAGCGGACGTTTACGTCAATTTAATCAGTTCGGTTTTGAAATCATTGGGACCAATACCATTGCCGACGATATTGAAATTTTATTATTAAGTGTCGCAATTCTTGATGCAATTGAAATTAAAAATTGAACATTAAAAATTAATAATATCGGTAATTTTACGACCCGCAATCGTTGAGTTAGTGCTTTAAAAACTTATTTTGCCCAATACCGCGATCAATTAAATCCATTGAATCAACAACGCTTAGATAGCAATCCGTTGCGGATTCTTGATGATAAAGAAGATGGTAAAAAAGCATTTGTTAAAAATGCGCCACAAATTGCCCAATTCCTGACCCCAGAAGAAATTCGTGATCAAACGCAATTGGAAACGCAGCTAAAAGCATTAAAAATTAAATACATCGTTGATCCAACATTAGTGCGGGGGTTGGATTATTACACGAATTTAGTTTTTGAATTTAATGCTGATGATTCCGCGGCAATTCTCGCTGGTGGTCGTTATAGTAAATTATTAGGCGAAATTGGCGGACCAGATTATGGCTGTATTGGTTTTGCCTTAGGGATTGAACGAATGATTAAATTATTAATTGCACAAAAAACGAAATTAATTGCCGAACAAAAAAACACCATCGTCGTGCTTGCACCATTAAGTGAAAAATGTATTGAGCAAGCCTTAGCGATTGCCAATTTAATTCGCCAAAAAACAACCGCTGTCGTGTTATGTAATTATAGCACTTATAAATTACCAAAACATTTTAGTTATGCCGAAAAACATCACGCTGATTATGTCATCATTATTGGTGAAAAAGAAATTAAAGATGGCACTGTAATTATTAAAGAACAAAAAAAATTAAGTCAAAAAGTTGTGAAAATTAAAGAACTATTATCCGCCATTAAATAATTATGAAACTTTCAAAATTACAAACCAACGGTGAAGAAATTGCAAACGCCATTAGTCATGGTGTAATGGTTTTCTTTGGCATCGCAATCCTCACGGTTATGCTCATTCATTGCAACGGTGATGGTTATCGGATTGCGGGCGCAATTATTTATGGAACCGCAACGATTTTACTTTATACCTTCAGCTGCTTATATCACGCAATTACAAATCATTTTGCCAAAACTGTTGTTTTAAAACGCTTCGATCACATTTCCATTTATTTATTAATTGGCGGTACATATGCACCAATTTTATTATGTTTTCCGTATTTTCAAGATACTGCCAGTTTTATTCCGGGTTTAAGTTTAGGTGTCTTAATTTTAATCATTGAATGAATATTAATTGTTTGCGGCATTACCTTTAAAAGTATTTGATTACGCAAAAAACATTGAATCCATTTAGCTTTATATCTAATCTTAGGCTGAACATCAATCTTTTTTATGGGTGACATTTATCATACCGATCCAGCCTTTTTTTGATTTGTCTTAGCGGGTGGACTTGCCTATACAATCGGGGTTGTATTTTATGTCTTATCGAAAGTTTATTATTTCCATTTTGTTTGACATATATTTGTTTGTGCGGCGACTATTTTACATGCATTAGGGATTATTTTATACATCTATAATTAGCATTAATATACACAAAATTGCAAAAAAATCATGATGATTAAATATTTACTTATATAATAAAGGTATATGGCAAACAATTTAAAAAAGACCAAAATCGTGGCGACAGTTGGTCCAGCTGTGTGTCAAAAGATTTGATCATTTGCCGATTACAAAGATCCAAAGAACGCGGAATTAGTCCAAAAAGCGCATCAATTAATGGAAGGCATTATTAAAGCCGGAGTGAATGTCATTCGGTTTAATTTCTCCCACGGGACAACGGAAGAACAAGCTGTTCGTGCGCAAATGGCTCGAGCTGCGAGTGAGAAATTAAATACACCGATTTCATTATTATTAGATACCAAAGGTCCAGAAATTCGAGTGGGAAAAATTAATAATAAAGAATGTCCAATTACTAAAGGTGCAATTGTCGTAATTGAAGCATTAAAGAAAATTGAAGGAACAAGTGAACGTTTTAGTGTTACTGATTCAACTGGTAAATATAACATGGCAAACGATTTAAAAGTTGGTTCATTAGTATTAGTTGATGATGGTAAATTATTTTTAAAAGTTACTGGTTTAGATAAAGCGGCTGGAAAAATTACTTGTGTGGCAGAAAATGCCCATGTTTTAAAAGAAAATAAACGGATTAATTTACCAGGTGCAAAATATTCAATGCCATTTTTATCAGCCAAAGATCAAACTGATGTTAAATATGCTTGTGCCCAAAAATTCGATTACATTGCAGCTTCATTTGTTAATAACGCACAAAACATTCGTGATATTAAAAAAATTACTAAAGCCGCTAAATCTGATATTAAGATTATTGCCAAAATTGAATCAACTGAAGCAATTAAAAATTTAGATGCAATTATTAAAGAAAGTGATGGAATCATGGTGGCACGGGGTGATTTAGGTATTGAAATTCCTTATTACGAAGTACCTTATTATGAAACATACATGATTAAACAATGCCGGAAATTTGGTAAGCCATGTATTGTGGCAACCCAAATGCTTGATTCAATGGAACGTAATCTATTAGCGACGCGAGCTGAAGTTACCGATGTTTGATATAGTGTAACAAAAGGAACTGATGCGACAATGACAAGTGGTGAAACTGCTCAAGGTTTATTTCCAGTTGAAACCATTAGCACTATGACCAAAATTAATCAAGCTGCCGAATTAACTTTTAATTATGACCGATCAATTAAAAATTTTAACAAATCATTATTTAAGGGTGAAAGTAGTACGATTGCGTTAGCCATTGCGAAAAAAACTGCACCAACTAATCAAAAAACCGTTAAAGCGGTATTCCCATACGAACTTGTGGTTTTGTTTAACGACAATGATCAAGTAATTAAAGCGGTAAGTAACATTCGCCCTGGTGCACATGTTATTGTGGTAACTGATCAAAAAGACCAATATACAAAATATGGAACTTATTACGGTGTAACAACCTACCTTGTTGGTAGTTTATCGGCTGTGTCAAAAGATCAAAAAGAATTAAAAACAACATTTAATAAAATTGTTAAACAATATGCCGTTGGATCGAAAAAAGCGATTGCTTATGTTAATAAAAAATTTGTTACATTCACGAAGTAATTAATTTAATTGTGATGTTTGATCTTGTTTATACAATTGCTTAATTTGGCGACGTTGTTTGCCTAAAAATGTTCACACGGAAAAGAAATAATATAAACAAACAACATTCGCTAAAGGAATAAAAATATAAGTTGGAATCTTTTTAATTTCGGGTAAATCACGGACTAATGTCCGATGATATGTGCTAAGATATAATCATGCCCCAACTAAATAAATTACATAACACAACACATACACCAATAAAAATGATAAAGCAAAATTCAAATAAATAAAACTAATCACAAATGCCGCAAGTAAAATAACGGTACCTAAAACAATTAAAACCATTAACAAACGAATGTTTTTTCAAGCATTGTTAATTTGATCAGCTAAACGTGGATCAACAATCGGTGCATTCGCTGGTTGGGGCGGAGTGTAATAAGCGTCATTAGCCATCTCACTTTAATTATATAATAATTACATACTCATGTATAACCATCACTTAATTGAAAAAAAATGGCAACGTTATTGATTGAAACACCAAACCTATGCGTTTCACGATGATGTAAATAAACCAAAATATTATGTATTAGATATGTTCCCTTATCCATCCGGAGCTGGACTACATGTTGGCCATCCCTTAGGCTATACCCAATCCGATATTTATGCTCGATATAAAGTTTTAAATGGTTTTAATGTGCTTCATCCGATCGGCTGAGATGCTTTCGGTTTACCGGCCGAACATTTTGCCATTAAGAACAAAACATTGCCCCAAACGTTTAATAAAAAAAACATTAAACACTTTCGTGAACAATTGCAATCATTGGGTTTTAGCTATGACTATCACAAAGAAGTTGATACCACTGATCCAAATTTTTATCATTGAACACAATGAATCTTTATTCAACTTTATGAGCATGGATTAGCGGAACGAAAAGATATCGAAATCAACTGGTGTCCAGAATTAGGTACGGCATTAGCTAATGAAGAAATTATTCAAGTTAATGGGGCAATGGTTAGTGAAGTTGGTAAATTCCCAGTGATCAAAAAAAAGATGAAACAATGGGTTTTAAAAATTGGTAAATATGCCGATAAATTAATTAACGGATTAACCGGATTAGATTGGGATGAATCAGCGAAAATGATGCAAATTAATTGAATTGGTAAATCCCATGGTACATTAGTAAATTTTACCACAACTAATCATGTTAATTTTAAAGTTTTTACAACGCGTCCTGATACATTATTTGGCGTGTCATTTTTAGCCATTGCACCAGAAAACACATTATTAGATCAATTGGTAACTGATGCACAAAAATCAGCTGTTAAAGCATATATTGAAGTAGCGAAGACAAAAAGTGAATTACAACGAAAAGATTTAGAAAAAGATAAAACAGGGGTATTTACAGGGATTTATGCGATTAATCCAGTTAATCAGCAACAAATCCCGATCTATGTTGCTGATTACGTTTTAAACTCTTATGCAACTGGTATTGTCATGGGTGTTCCGGCACATGATGCCCGGGATTATGCTTTTGCCCAAAAATACCAATTGCCAATTACGTATGTAATTGATTGTTTACATCACGATCAAGCATTTGAAGGTGATGGCAAACACATTAATTCTGATTTTTTAAATGGTTTAAATAATCAACAAGCAATTTATAAAATGAATGAATATTTAAGTAAAAATAATTGAGGAAAAAGTCATACCACATATAAAATCCGTGATTGAATTTTTAGTCGTCAACGTTATTGGGGTGAACCGTTCCCAATTCTTTACGATGAACAAGAAAACATTATTATTGATCAGCATTTACCAGTTCAATTACCAAAAACAAAGAAAATTGTCCCAACGGGAACTGGTGAATCACCGTTAGCAAATATTAAACGTTGGGTTAATGTCGAAATTGACGGTAAGCCATATCATCGTGAAACCAACACCATGCCCCAATGAGCTGGTTCATCATGATATTACATTGCTTACATTTTAAAACAACCGGATGGATCATATTTACCATTAAATAGTCCCGCAGCAAAACGTTTATTAGATAAATGATTACCCGTTGATTTTTATGATGGCGGAATGGAACATGCGGTATTGCATTTACTTTATGCGCGGTTCTGGCATGAATTTTTACACGACATTGGCGTTACAAGTGTTAAAGAACCATTTCAAAGACTAATTGATCATGGGATGATTTTAGGTAGTGACAAAACTAAAATGTCCAAATCGGTCGGGAATATTATTAATCCGGATGATGTCGTCATGTCCCATGGTGGTGATGCATTACGAGTTTATGAAATGTTCATGGGACCAGTTGGGGGAGTTTATCCGTGAAGCGCCACTGGATTAGATGGAATTCGTAAGTGATTAGAACGTATTTATCGTTTATTTCTCGAAACAAAAAACATCGATTTTACGAAAGATGAAAAATTAATTAATCCGCATTTTGTCGCTTGCTATCATTTATTTATTAAAACAGTTACTGAAAACATTGAAAATTTAAAATTTAATTTAGGCATTAGTGACATGATGGTGTTTATTAATGAATGTTATAAACAAACCCGCATTCCGCAATCGTATCTAAAAAGTTTTTTAATTATTTTATCATGTTACGCACCGCATTTAGCTGAGGAATTAAATGCAAAATGCTTAAACGGTAAAACCAGTATCTATCACGAACAATGACCAAAATACGACAAAAAATACATTATTAAAACGGACATTAATTTACCCATCCAAATTAATGGTAAATTGCGCGATACATTAAAAATTATAATTGATGCCGATGAGAAAACCGCATTAGCATTAGCAATAAAACTACCAAAAATTGCGGCATTAATTAACCAACAAAAAATTAAAAAAGTAATTTATGTTAAAAATCGAATTTTAAATTTGATTGTTTAATCATTGGCAAATATTTATAATATACCTGGATATATGAAATATCAATTGCATTTAAATCGTCAACAAAAATTAATTTGTTTATTATATTTATTTTGTGTATTATTTGCTGGATTGATCATCGGTTTTTCAATTCGTTTTGATCGTGATGCGGGGATTGGTAATAACACTGGGACTGATTGAAAAGGTTATGTTTCTGGCGGTTTAGAAATTGCAGTTTTAACTGAACCAAAACGTGGTTCGCGTGGAACTGCTTCATTACATAGTAATGTTGATCATCTTTATAAAGCAAATAATTTAGTTATTCCGGATGTAATTCGCAAAAATAATAAATTATATGATTTGGTACAGATTGATTCAGAGGCTTTTTATATAGAAGGTTCAACGAATCCATATTTAACCGGTTCGCTGACAATTGGTAAAAACATTAAGATAATTAAAGAACGCGCTTTTAGCCAGTGCTATTCCTTAACTGGTAAATTAATAATTAATAAGAATATCGAAATTGAACGAGCTGCATTTGCTTTGTGCTGTTTTCAGACACTAACTATTTCCAAAAATGTGATTATCCAAGCCAATGCATTCGCAAACAATTTACAACTAGAAACAATTATTTGCGACGGATGATCTTCATTACCAACAACTTGAGAAGCCGGGATTTTCATAGTGGCGAAAACCTATGGGCATGTCAAATCAATCAATAGTACTTTTTCATCAACCGAAATTTTAGGATTTTTACAATCGCATGGTCTGGGTTCAACTTGACAAGCGGCATAGCCATCAATGTCATTACCAAATCATTTATAATATAGGTGTTACCGATATATGAAATATCAATTACATTTAAATCGTCGACAAAAATTAATTTGTTTGTTATATTTAATTTGTGTGTTATTTGCTGGACTGATCATTGGCTTTTCAATTCAGTATGATCGCAAAAGTGATTCTGGCGGTAACGCTGCTGATGCCACAGGGATCAATTGAGAAGGTTATGTTTCTGGTAGTTTAGAAATACAAGTATTAACTGAACCAACACGAAAAAATCCACGAGGAACAGTGACGATTTATAGCAGCACTGATTATGCTGCGAATAATTTAGTCATTCCAGATACAATTGAATTAAATGGTAAATTGTATGACCTTGTCCAAATTGGCAATAGCGCTTTTAATCACAACGATTTGATGACTGGATCACTAACCATCGGCAATAATATTCATACAATTGGTGACCACGCATTTTATAGTTGCGCCAATCTTAACGGTGATTTAATAATTCCTCCCACCGTTACATCCATCGGCCGTTATGCCTTTGCCGAAAGCGAATTTACTGGAACATTGATTATCCCGAAGAATTGCACGCTTAATAACCTTGCATTCGGCTGGGCGGAGGGATTTACTAAAGTCATTTTTCCTAATAACTGCATATTCTTAGATAATCCATTCTATTGAGTAAAACATATTTCGCAAATTGTTGCGGATGGATTTAATGCATTACCAACAAATTGATCCGGATATAGTTTTAGTTTTTGAGCAGTGAATAACGGAACTGTTCAAGCAATTAACAGTCATTTAACATCAGGCGAAATCCTGACATATTTTAAAGAACAACAAGGGTTACCTGACGGTTGAACAGCTATTTAATAATACTAAAGGAATAATGCTTCCATTTTATAAATAAGAAAAAATTATTATTAGCATTATTTTACACCATCGTTGCCGCATTTTTAATCGGGTTTTCGTTTCGTTTTGAGCACGATGCAGTGATCGGTAATAGCACGATAACCGATTGAAAAGGTTATGTTTTTAGTAGTTTCGAAATTAACGTATTGACTGAACCAAATCGTTCATCACACGGAACCGCTTCATTACACAGCGGTGTTAATGACCATTACACCGTAAACGATTTAGTCATTCCGGATGTGATTCGGTTGAATGATAAATTGTACGACTTGGTGCAAATTGATTCAATCGCTTTTGTGATTCCAACTCGTATTTTTGTTCATGTTTGCCAGATTCACTTACCTTTGGCAAAAATATTCAAATAATTAAAAATAATGGATTCGGCGGTAGTAGAAAATTAACAATAATTTACCATTGGTAATAATATTAAACAAATTGAAGAATTAGCATTTTTTATTGCTCTTTTGTCGATCTTCCTTACCAACAAGTTGAGGAACTGAAATTTTTATCCAATTGAAAACTAGCGGGCATGTTAAATCAGTTAATAGTAATTTGTCATCAGCGGAAATTTGGGTATTTTTTCAACAATCATGCGGCTTGGATGACAGTTGAGCACCAGCTTAGTTGTAATTAATTTACCAAAATGTTTGATTGGATAACTAATATTGAACCGCACGATTAAACCATTTTTAAAGCATAATTTTACATTTTTTTGCATTAATTTATTTTTTTATTCTTTATACTATAGTATCTTTTTTATTCTTAAAATAAACAAAATTATGCAAAAAATTCAAATTTTTTTTAAAATTCAGCCAATATATAGGTTGAAGGGCATTTGCTGATAACGTATGCGTAATAAACAAACTGCGAAAGTAATCAATAGTACACAAGAAAACCAAACTGGTGTTAATAACAAGCCAGCTGTTATTAAACAGGAAATAAAGGGGAATTCGGTTGATCCAAAATCCGGAACGAAACCTAAATCACGATCAAGTCAACCACCAGAATGATTTCAAGAATTTTGAAATCGTGTAAATAATTTTATTCAGCAGTTTACCAATAATCAGATGCAACTTAATCAAGTCCAACTAACATTCAATCAGGAAGTTCGGGAATTTATGGTTAGTGTAAATAAACGTTTAGACAATTTGGAACGACGTCTAGACAATATTGTGCGATTAAACAACTTAAAAGAAAGGTCTTTTGATTAATTTAAAAGTTTTCCGATTTTTTTAAAAACTAATCGATATATGGCATAATGAATATTTACATATAATATATGCGTAAACTGACAGTGAAAATAATCAATAGTACACAAGCAAACCGGATTGGCGTGAATGAAACATTAGCGGTTGCTAAAAGAGAAACAAAAGGACACAGTGGTAAACCGCGCCGAAAACCAAGATCTAATCAACCATCAAAATGATTTGTTGAATTTGCATTGCAAATGAAAAATTTTATGCAACGCCAAGAACAATTTAATCATGAGATTCGCAACTTTATGGTTCGTCAAGAACAATTTAATCAAGAAGTGCGAGAGTTTATGGTTCGTCAAGAACAATTTAACCACCACCTTGTTAAACGCCTTGATAATATTGTGCGATTAAATAATTTAAAAGAGTAACAATATTAATCCTTATTTTGATCGATCTTTTAAATCTATCGCAATCAAGAAAACCGAATAAAATGTTTCGCCTTGATATTTAATACAGTAATGATCATAAAGTTAAACAATCATGATCTTTGCTAGTATTTTTCGTTCTAACTTATATATATGTTATAATATATATATAATGTCAATAGAAAAAAACCATTCTTATGATCATGTCGAAACTAAATCACAAGTAAGTCAAAATTTACTTGACGAATTTCAAAAAATTGTTGATCAAGAATCAGCAAAACGTCACTGAGACAAAATTATCAGTATTAATAAGTTATATGAAGCAAAAGCGCATTTATCAGTTAGTGGTAAATACTGAAATCCAAAAAGTCAACATTTTTTAAAAGCTAATAATAACAAATTATGTAAAAAAATTTTTGATCTATCAAAAACATTGCTATATCTTAAACAAGTATACTATTTTATTTTAGCGGAAGCAAAAAAAGGCCGAAAAGTTTTATTTGTTTCGACTGATGATAAAGCGGATATTAAAGATTTTATTAAACAAAAATGTTTAGAAACTAATTCGTATTTTGTTAATAACCGTTGATTAGGTGGTACGTTAACAAATTTTAAAACAATTAATTTATCAATTAAAAAATTCAATAATTTACTAGCATTAAAAGAAAGCGAAGATTGAAAAAAATATAGTAAAAAAGAACAAATTGCAATGCAAAAACAAATTGACAAACTTGATAAATTCATTGGTGGTATTGCACCGATTACACGTAGTTCAATCGCTGGACGTTATGCAAATAATGTAAATTTAAATAACGCAATTGGTTTAATGATCGTTGACGATTATGTTCGTGAAAAAAATGCTATTATTGATGCGAAAAAACTTGGCATTCCGGTTGTTGCCCTAGGTAATAGTAATTGTTTCCCTGGCGATAATGTTGATTTTTTTATTCCTTGTAACACCAATTCTTACCATACCATTTGATTAATTTTTTCCGTATTTTTTGATGCCATCAACGTTGCTAATGGTAAACAACCAGTGGTTGTTAATGCTGATGATACAAGCATCCGTTTACCAGAAAATAAACCACGAGTTTTAGAAGAAGTTAAAATTATCAGTAATAAAAAAATTACACCAACTATTTAGGTAACTTGCATGCAAAATTTTAAAGATTCATTAAACATTTTAAAAACTAGTTTTGAAATGAAAGCAAATTTACCACAGAAAGAAGTGGAAATTCAAAACTTTTGATTAGAAAAAAATATTTATCAGAAAATTCTGGAAAAAAATCGAAAAAATAAAGAAAAGGTTTTACATGATGGCCCACCATATGCAAATGGTTCATTGCATTGCGGTCATGCATTAAATAAAACATTAAAGGACATTGTCACCCGAAGATGAAATCACGAAGGCTATTATTCGTTTTATATTCCAGGGTGAGATACCCACGGAATGCCAATTGAACATGCATTAATTAAATTAGGTAAAAATGTTGATCCGAATTTGTCAATTGCCCAAAAACGTTCAAATTGCTATGATTTTGCCGTTGAACAAATTGAAGTTCAAAAAAAACAATTCCGTCGTTTAGGGTTAGAAACTGATTTCAAAACTATTTACCGAACCCTTGATAAAGACTTTGAAGCTGAGCAATTAAAAATTTTTGGCATTGCGCTAAAAAAGAATTTAGTTTATCAAAGTTTAAAACCAGTCTATTGATCTTGATCAAGCCAAACAGCGCTAGCGGAAGCGGAAGTTGAATATGCTGATGTTCGTTCGCCAAGTATTTATGTCGCATTTACCATTACCAAACCAAAAAGTAAAGATGTGGAGATTGGCGATCAATTATTAATCTGAACAACCACACCATGAACAATTCCGGCAAATTTAGCAATTGCGGTTAAACCATCAATTCGTTATGCCCGGATTAAAGTCGGTAATAAACATTATATTGTTGGGGAAAATTGTATTAATCGACTTGCTACATTACTTGAATGAAAGAACCACCAAGTATTAAGTTATTTTCCGGGTAAAGTGTTAGAACATACAAAGTATGTTCATCCGCTTTATGATGATCGAAGTGGGATTGTCATTTTAGCCGATTATGTTAGTGACACAAACGGAACCGGCTTAGTTCATAATGCGCCCGGATTTGGTGATGAAGATTACTTTGCTTGTAAAGTTTATGATCTACATCCATATGTGCCAATTGATCAATATGGTAAATTTACTGATGATGTTAAAGATCCCGAATTGGTTGGTCTATTCTATGACGACGCAAACAAAATAATCACCCAACGTTTAAACGAAAAGCAAGCATTATTAAAACTAGAATTCATTAATCATAGTGTTGCTCACGATTGACGAACAAAGAAACCGGTTATTTATCGTGCGGCAAAACAATGATTCATTAATATTGAAAAAATCCGTAAACAAATTCTTGGTGCAATTAAAGATGTCAAATTTCCCAGTCCGATCAATGAACAACAATTAACCAACATGATTAATGAACGCAGTGAATGATGTATTTCACGTCAACGTTATTGAGGTGTACCGATTCCCATTATTTTTAATAGTAACGATGAACCAATTTTTGATCAAGAATTGTTGGCAAACATTATCAAAATCATCGGCGAAGAAGGATCGAATGTATGGTTTAATAAACCGGTTGAATATTTTTTAACAAAAAAATATTTAAATGGTAATAAATATCGCAAAGAAACTGATATTATGGATGTTTGATTCGATTCTGGTACATCATTTAGTATTTTAGGCAAACACGGATTAGAATATCCAGCTGAAATATATTTAGAAGGTAAGGATCAATTTCGTGGTTGATTTAATTCATCGTTAATTAACGGTGTAATTGCCCATAGCGAAGCACCTTATCGCCAATTACTTGGTTGTGGTTTTGTGCTGGATGAAGAAGGACGAAAAATGTCAAAGTCATTAGGAAATATTATTGATCCGCTTGATGTTTGTAATCGTTATGGTGCAGACATTTTACGTTTATGAGTAGCAGTCAGTGACTATGGTAGCGATCTACGAATTGGAAATAAAATTCTTGAACAAGTCAGCGAAACATACCGCCGAATTCGAAATACCTTATTTAAATTCATTTTAGCAAATATTAGCGATTTTGATTACCAAAAGAACCGCAATATTGATTTTAACGAAATTGATTACGTTGTCTTAAATAAATTAAGCAATAATATTAAACGCATCAACGAGTGTTATGATCGTTTTGTTTATAACGAAATCATTGATTTAATTAATAATCATACAATTGAATTATCCGGATGATACTTTGATATTATCAAAGATGCATTATATTGTGACGAAAAAAATCACCCGCGCCGAAGAGCAATTCAAACGGTATTATATGAAATTCTTGAATTATATTTATATGCATTAGCGCCAATTATCCCCCACACTTGCGAAGAAGTTTACCAAAATTTTAATAAAGATCAAAAACTTGAATCTTTATTTTTAGAAGAAGCACGATTAAAAACGGAATTTAAAATTAAACCAATTAAAGAAGAAAAATGAGAACAATTTAAATTAATTAAAGATGCTGTTTTCAAAGAATTAGAAAAATTACGAAACGATAAAAAAATTAACAAAAATACCCAAGCAAAAGTCATCATTACATTTGATAATAAATACGATTTTACTGAACAAGAATTAAAACAATACCTAAATGTTGCTCAAGTAATAATTGAACAAATTAAGCAAGCGACAATTAATGTTCAAGCAAATAACGCTGGGTATGTACGATGCGAACGTTGTTGAAATTACTTTCCTGAACATGATTTGAACAAAGAACAAATTTGTGAACGTTGTGCAAATGTGATTAAACAACTAAAGTAATTTAGCTTGGTTTTATTGCATTATCCATACATATTTATCGTTATTATAAATTATGTGAAATAAATATTAAAAAGTTCAACATTAACTTTAAATCGTCCATTAACATCTTCTGATTTAAATCTTTCGGCCATGATTTTGGCGAGTTCTTGATATGGAATCGGCTTAATTGTTTTATCGCGAATGTTGTCGATACAGATACTTCGTAAAAATTTAACTTCATGTTCGCTTAAACGAATAAATAGTGCAAGTCGACATACCGCGGCAAATAATTTATCATCAAATGCCGATTTATTATTAATTCTAGTTCTTAAAGCATTGATAATAAATTCAGAGTGCATTACTCGCCAATATAAATATGTTTTTTCGTAATAATATCAAAACCATCAATATTTATTAACCATATAATCGAGTGTTTGTTCAAATTTTGTTTTATTATAATTATTTAAAATATAATATTCCGGTTTGGTTTCTTTTTCAATCCGCTTTGCCTCATTTATTTCGTGTAATACAATTCCTACCGCCAGAAAGATAACAAAAACAACTAATAACGTTAAACCAATCGCTTTTAATAAATTACCATCTCATTTTCAATACCATAAGGAAAATAAAGGCAGAAATACTAGCGCAGGAAGTAACAAACAATAAAATATTAAAGCGACATACATATATTTTGGTATTTTCAATTTCATCGGGGTCTTTTTTTCTCTTTTGAATAAAGTAACTTCGATAAATGAAAGTTGATTATCATCCATTTTTGACCACGTAGTTGGATCAAGATTAGCTGAAGAAAAAAGATTTTTTCCACGATATGTTCTTGTTAGTCAAAGATATGACTTTCCTTTTTTCTTAATATTTTTATCTAATTTCCCAGGGATTTTCATTATTTGTTAATATATGGAAGAACAAATTTACTATATAAATATTCAATTCTTGGTAATCAGAATGTTGTTAATAATATACATATATTATATAATCAGTAACACGTACAACGGATGAAGACATCGTGAGATGGGCGATTTAAAGATCAACATTTTGAGCATATTGAATTAACTAGTTCGCCAACATTACTCAAAAATTTAATGGGTTAAGCACGAAATTATACACAATTTGCGCGATATTGTTTTTATCCGAAGGCAGTTTTGAAAATTATGTTGACAATGGGGCATTAATACGCTGCCTGACATTGTTGAAAAAATTGAAATCGTAAAAACAATTCGTGTTACAGCGGCGATAATGTCGGAAGCAATTGAGGTGATCGGGATTTTTATTGAAATGTTATTAACGATTTAAAGCAAACATATCGATACGAATACCAAATTATATTAACTAGTCAACAAGCTGGCATTATTTGATATATTATTACAGTTTTAATATTTTGCACAATCATTATTATTTATTTTAAAATTGATTTTAAATAATAATTTTGTTATCCTTGATTGTTTTCTGATTTTTTTAGTTAATTTTCTTGAGATTTTGACACTATGATTATTTAATTATATTGGTGCCAACATTCACGCAAAATCTTTATTTACTTGTTCTGATTTAAATCTTTCATCCATAATTTTAGCAAGTTCTTCATATGTAATTGGTTTAATGATTTTATCGTGTGTGTTATTTATACACAAGTCTTTTAAAAATTTAACTTCTTGTTTTGTTAAACGAATAAATAGTGCAAGTCGACATACCGCAGCAAATAATTTATTACTTAATTCTGATCGATCGTTAATTTTGGTTCTTAAAGTATTAATAATTAATTCCGAATGCATTACACGTCAATATAAATACGTTTTTTCGTAATAATATCAAAACCATCAATACTTATTAACCATATAATCGAGTGTTTGTTCAAATTTTGTTTTATTATAATTATTTAAAATATAATATTCCGGTTCGGTTTTGGCGCCAAACCGTGTTTCTTCACAATTCATGTGAATTACAGAAACCAAAGATCAAAAAAATAGAACAAAAAAGATTGATGTTTTTCAAATCGCGCCAGATAAATCATTATTATAGTTTCAACGTCATATTACAAATAAAATTAGAATTAGAAAAACCGGAATTAATAATAAACAAAAAAACGCCACGATATATAACATGTGACGAGGTCTGTTTTTTTTCATTTCTTCGCGAATTTCCTTTTCTGAAATATTTCGACGAGAAGCTTTAACGAAAAGCAATTGATTATCGGTTCTTTTTGTTCATGTTAACGGAGTGAGATTATTTGAAGAACGAGATTTAATACTTCCATAAATCGGACTACTAATTAATCGGATAATTTTTCCTTTTCTCTTGATATTTGTATCTAATTTCCCTGGGACTATCATTATTCGTTAATATACGGAAGAACAAATTTACTATATAAAAGTTCGATTCGTGGTAATCAGAATGTTATAATTAAAGAACGCACCACAGCTATGATAATACCCGCAATTAGCAAAGAAATATTTATTATAAATTCTCGGATTGTGAGCATTTCTGGTTCAAAAAATTTTTTAATAAATTTAAATAATCTAAAATTTGAATCTTTAAATACAATAGCCACAAAACGTAGCACCTCTACTATAAAAGTAAAAAATCATCCACTAACTGAATCTCACCCAATTTCTCAAAATGCAGTAATCGACTGAAATGCTTCATAAATTAAATCGATTACAAAATTGATAAGATTAACGAGCGATTCAATTATTGATAAAATTAATTTAAAAACAAAACTTAAAACATCAGACACTATATCATTTAGTAAAATGTAAGTAATGTTAAAAAATTGATTAGAAGTTATAAATTCGTTTATGGGTTCGATTTCTTGAATTATTCTTGGAATAACATTTATTTCCGTTATAAATCATTGAAAAAGTTCATAAATATCATTATATTCAAAACTATGTCTATAAATTTCTATCGAAATTATATCAAATGTAAATGAAATAATATTACTAAGATATTTAGCGAAATTAGCGCAATCATCGATTACACATATTCAGGAGATTGCAGCAAGTATTATCGCAAAACCTCATGTTGGAGGTATTGCCATTATATTAATTCCATTAACAACAATATCGGCAGACAATAATGCAATTTGAATTGTATAATATGCAACATATTCTCAATAAATCGCTCACGGAACGCCCATATCTTCGGGAATTAACATATCGTTTAATTTCGCAATAATTAATTGTTTTCCAATATCAGCAATTTCTTGTAAATCAGCAGCACTTAATTGTAAATTGGTTAATTCAACCGGTGAAACATATTTTGTACAATTGGCGGTAAATTGATTATTGCTTAATATTCAATTGAAATA
>JAITFD010000019.1 GCA_031281575.1 Mycoplasmataceae bacterium
TAATTTTAGCTGATCGAAATAGTAAAAAAATTGAATTTAAATTGCTTGGTTTTATTTAACTTAAATAACCAAATAAGGTTGCACTAGGAAAAATATATCCGGATGGAGTAAAATAATAATCATTAGGATAACCTTCAAATGTGAATGATAATCCCCCGAAATAAATGCCACGAATGTAATAATCTTGATCGATAATCGCCGAGCCCGATGCACCATGATTTAAAAAATTATAAGCACCATCGTCAACTGATTCAGGGATATATGAAACATGATCAAAGAAAAGCCCTGGTGAACAAGTATAATTAGCGACAGGATTATTGCCAACTTTTATATCATTAAGTTCCGTTGGATAACTGTCAATTAGTGATGAATCACTTGTCAATTTTTGCATTTCAAATGACATTACACTATTTATTTCTGGTCCATTACTTGGATATCCACCAATGTATTTCGGAGTACTATTTGATGTACTTGGGGTATTAGTTGTTTTCACCCCTTTAATTTTTCCAGCCGGCAAACCTAATGCGCTATTACCAGCATTAAATGCATCTAAATTTTCCTTAATACTTCCCGTGTTAACAGCATTACCAAAATCAACGGAAACAAATGCATAATCCGCGCCAGTTTTATCTGCATAACTATAATATTGCGATACTTTATTCAGCGGATCATAAGTTAAACTGGCCAACTTACTTTCATTGTCTAAACCATCATTAAAATCATCGATGTTTGATGCATGATAAACATATGAATTATAGTTGCCGGGAATTATGTAGTTATTTCCATTAATCACAGCTTGAGCAACATGCATATTAGTTGCCATATAGTATTTGTAGCCAGTTGTACCAATTCGACTAATTAACCAAAAAGTGCCACGTAATGTATAGACGTATCGTCCAGATACAACTTGCCAAGCAATGGTGTAAGAAATTTGTTGAATGTAGTTTTGCATTGCTTCATCAACCGATAATGCCGGTGAAGTTTCCGTCGGTGTTTCAGGGGTAGTTACTGGGGGATTTTCCGGTGTAGTTACTGGTGGTGTAACAACTTCATTTGTTTGTTGCGGTTTTAATAAAAATGTAAAACTACGATCTAATTCATGTGTATTATAATGAAAAAAAAATCTAATTGTACACGAAGTTTCCGTACTAACAAAATTGCTATATTTTACTTTGACATATTTATTTGTAATTGACTTATCAACTGTCAGATAATTCGCAAGATTAATATATGGATTGGATGTGATCATTAAATCCGTTAGTTGTAAATTTTCACCAAAAATCCCCCGAACCGAATATCAATCATCAATTTCCACCAATTCACCTTTAATCGCTGAGCGATATTCTTCAGAAAATTTTGGTGCGACGTAATTATCGGTATTAGTTGATACACAACTCATGGCAGTAAAAATAACGCCAAATAGCATTGCAATCAGTGAAAATGATACTAAATATAATTTTTTCATTACAATAAACCTCACAAATTACTACTAGAAATGGCTGAGGCATATGGTTGAAAAATTATTTCATCAGAAAATCCGCCCCAATAAATTCCGCAAATTTTATATTCATCATTAAGAATTGGCGAGCCGGATGCACCATGATCCATTCAATTTTTGCTTGCTTGTTGATTTGGAAATGCATATTGCGTTGCCATATCATTATAACGATATTTTGGTGGCTCCTCATCGTTTTCTAAAATCCCGTGTTTCCGACTTGTTGCTGAATATTTTCCGGTATATAGGATATGATTTTCGATTTTAAAATAAACATCTTGTGATGGTGTGGTTACGCTCGGATATCCATAAATAAAAGCTGGATTTGCTTCGGTAAAATCGGTATGACCAGAAGCTTTTACGCGAACAGCACCTGGACTAACAAAATTTGCCCACGGTTTACCGGCGGGATTATTAAATTGGTTTAAAGCATTAGTTGTTGAAGCATCAGCACCACTCCCAAATGTTACCCGAAAAAAACCCATGTCAATCCCATTATCCCCATTAAACATACTATTGAATTGGGTCGTGAGGAATTGCACATCTTGCACACGGAATTGGGATGCACTTTCTGGTAACTTACCCGAATCATCGGCACTACCAGAAGCAAACATATATACTTGTCCAACACCAGATGGTGCTGCTTCAGGAATTGTGTAAATATCCGTTAAATCAGTTCCAGGCAATAGTTTTAAAACATGTAAATTAGAAGCAAAGATATAGGTATTGGCTGGACTAGCGAGTTTTTTGACTAATCACGCTGTTCCACCAATTCCACCGGCCGCTCCACAATACCAACGTACATTGAAAGTAATTACCGATAAATATTCAAAATATGCATCATATCCATCACCTTCAGGATAAAAATAGATTGTAGCTTTAGTCGATTCCGTTTTTGTTTGAAAAAATTCGGTGTATTCTGATTCGAAAAAAATTTCAATATATTTCATTTCGCTCACATATTTACGATAAAGTAAAGTGAAGGTCCCTTCTTCTGGATCGCCATAAGCATCAACATAATCATCAGCCAATAAGTTAGAAGGATCATTATAACGAAAAGAAATATTCGGGGCAGTTTTTCTTGGATCCGCTTTATTAACAGCAGTCGCAAATCATTGATCGTTTTGCTCGTGCAATTTATTGTCTGTTTGCAGTAGTTCAAATTTACCATTCCAGCCGCAACTAGTTAAAAGAAAAACAGGGATCAAGGCGATTAGGATTATCATATATGATAAATGGACTTTTTTTCATCGATTTGGCATCATATTTATATTATAAGTAAAATGCGGGGTGATTTAAGAAATAAAGAATGCAAATTTTTTGCTTAATAGCCAAATCCTGCCCGTAATGAGTAATACAAGATAAATAATAAGCCAAAAACATATAGTAATGGCTCACGATGATCGAGTTGATAGCGTGCTGCTCAACCCGGATCGCACCGACCGAAATGGATAGCGATTCGGGCCGCTAAATCAATGATGGTGTAAATCACAAAGCCAATCGCAATGCCACTAAAAATATCCTTGGTGACAGTCATGACAACAACGGTCAAAAAAGCCGGTAGTGCCGCGATGGGATCTTTTCAATCAATATCAACCACATAGCGCATCATCGAAGCACCAATCACGATCATCACCGGAGCGGTTGCGGCTGGGGAAATTAGATTTGTTAATGGAGCAAGGGGAATGAAAATCAAAAACATGATTCCGGTTACAACCGCTGCTAGCCCGGTTCGTGCTCCAGCAGCAACACCAACATTTGATTCAATGAAAGTCGTAACTGGTGTATAACCAAAAACTCCCCCTAAAGTCGTGCCGATTGCATCCGATAATAATGCTTTTTTTACACCCAATGCACGACCATTTTGATCAAAGAAATTACCGTGTTTAATGACACCAATTAAAGCACCGATTGTATCAAATATATTAACTAAAATAATCGATAATAATAACAAGGCAAAGAGGGTAATTTGCGCTGGCAAGTCTTGCGTTGCGGTTGGACCATTTTTACCAAAAAAATGACCAAATCCTTCTGTAAATTTGCCAAATATTTGATAATCGAAAGTAAAAGAAAAAGTATTTGAAACACCAAGCTTACTGGCATAATTCGGATTCGTATAAACAATTAAAATTACTAATAATGTTACGGTAATTAATGAGACAAAAATGGCATAACGGAAACGAATAATTGTTAAAACAACAATTAAAAGTAAACCAAAAATTGTCATTAATGCCATTGGTGATGTAAAAGAGCCGAAAGCACCATAAAGTGAAATCCCAGAATTTTCTAAACCAATCGCACAGATAAATAAACCGATCCCGATACTAATCGCGTTTTTTAAATCACGGGGAATGGCATTAAGTAATCGTTCACGCACCCCAGTGAGTGTCAAAATAATAAAAATGATTCCCGAGATTAACATTGCGGCTAACCCCGCCTGTCAAGAATAACCGTATTCGCCGCAAATGGTATAAACAAAAAGGGCACTTAAACTTAACCCAGATGCTTGGATTAGTGGTAGATTCGCTAAAAAACCACACAAAATACATGACACAGCGGCACCGATGCAAGTCGCGATTGTTAATGATACCCGTAATTCACTTGGAAAAGCTGAGGATAAAATACTTGGATTAAGAAAAATAATGTAAGCAGCCGTAAAAAAGACCGTAATTCCAGCCACCACTTCCACCGATATACGTGAACCACGGGCTTGAATATGGAAGCGTTTTTCAAAAAAATTTTTAATCATTGCGCAGCAATACGATATTTTTATTATATAAAATGATCAGAAAGTCGATCATTTAACTGTTGTTGCTTTTATCTTCAATTTTAATTTCCCGATTCATCCCTGAAACTGTATCACGTAAACGAATTTTGCGAATTTTCCGTTCATTTAATTTCATAATAACTGCGGTCATTAGTAATAGGAATGTGATCATACCAAAAATTTGATAAATTGATCATGTGGTGCTAGTCGTTACTTCCGTATCTTTCGTTTTCACCATGATCACTAAACTGACAATCGCACAAATGATGCCGAGCAATAAACTAATCGCAGCAGCAGCATGATAAATGTTTTCTTTAAAATAACGGGTTGAGCTTCATAAAAAAGGAATGTTCCGAGTTGCATAGGTTCTTGCATCGCCTAAAACCCGTTTATGATGATCGTTTTTTTCGTTAAAAATTGCCATAATTAGTTTTGATGAATCATTCGCGCATCGCTCACTGTTTTTGCGTGGCGCGTTCCAATAAATGAGCGCGCTCAAACTAAGTAACGAGAAAACGGCATCACTTGAATTGGTTTCGTATAAATAATATCAACTAATTTGTGTTTTGTTCCGAAAATTTCATATTCGGAAAATTGGGTTTTATAAGCAATTTGATCTGGTTCAAGTTTCGTAATCAAATTGGACATTTCGCTCGCATTTGCTGGTGTTTTAACAACCGCTTCATAATTATAATGCGCAAGCAAATTAACGAATTGAAACTTCGGTGCAACGCCCCGACAACCGTTAATGACTGGGGTAAGATGATGGGCGATTTCGCTGGTTTTAATGCAAGCGATATATAATGTTTTAAAATTATTAACAATAATGGAATTTAATTCATTAATGCGTGATGTATGATGCGCCGAATAATTTACTTTAACGCCAAGATAGTAATGGGCTTTTTTAAAACTTGTGAGCGTATCTTTAATCAATTCGTTCGTTGGAAAATATAAAGTTGGATCATCAATATAAACCGCACAATTATGTCCGTTCGTATGACGCTTGGATGATCAATTTAAATCTTCACTAAATAAACGCATAATCCATTGGCGAACACTTAACGGAAAACTATGTGGAATATTAACATAGATCAAACGGTAAGTACTATTCGATGTTAACATATCCAAATTCACGGCATTAACACTCATTCGTACGCGTTTATATGTTTGACGAATATAGTGTTTGTCGTTTTTTTCAAATTCTTTTTGTTTAACAACTTCGGTTTGTTCAAGTGGTGTTAATGAACTAAAGATGTGGCGAGTATAGCGATTGAATTGAACAACCAATTTATGTAAATGAATAAACATTAAATATAATTTATTGTTGTCGTTTTTAACTAACATTTGATCAATTAACGCCGTCGTTGCCACAGGGTAAATTTTGCGGTGTTGATCATAAAAACGTTTGTAAGCATCATATTCAAGTGACCCCGGTAATTCATGCAACGAAAATGATTGACCGGCACGAGCTAAACTATCAATTACAACGCGATATAAATGAACTTGCTGTTCGTCAATTAAATCAGTGGTAACCATCCGGGTAATCATCAACTGAATTTGTTGCGGTGTTTTGCCGATAAACGGATTATAGCGAATTAGATCATCAACCACTAAACCAAAATCCCAAATAATTCGCCCCGGTCGAGTGGTATCAGCAATTTGTTTAATTGCGGTATTAAATTCTGGGCTTGATGAAGTGTCAAAGACCAAAATATTTTTTTTCAAATACGATGCGGATAGTAATCAATTCAATGGTCCGTTCATTTCCACATGTTCCGTAATAAATGCAATATTACCAGGTCAGAATTCTTTATTATAAAGAATCTGTTCATTATTATTTCCCGAAATCAATGTCCCTTTAACAGGATTAATGTCTTTCAATAAATAATTATTTTCAATGCGACGAATTAAATAAGCTAATTGGCGATAACCAACTAACCGACAAACCAGAATTAATTCCGTATGACGGTGTTTGGTTTTGTGTGTTAAATCATTGCGGGCTTTTTGTAATAAATTATGCAATGAACGTTTACAAGTTGCGGATATCAACATGGCAACGGCTAAATAAATCATTGTTAAAACAATTGGCAAATCGACAAAAAATCATCCAGCCAATTCTCATGGATAATTGGTAATATATTCCGGAAACATACGAATTAATCCTCAGTTAATATCAAAAATAAAAGTAATTTGGGTTAACGGGGTATTTTTAAAATAATTATTTAAATTCTCTTCAATAAAAATCACATCAAGAAAATTAAAAATTGGGGAGGGAATGACGGAAAACGAAAACGAAACCATAAAAACAATGATGACTAATAATGTACAGCACACAATTAATTCTAAGATGTCTAAAAAAGCTTTTCAATTAACTAATCGACCTAAAAACAAACGGCAAATTCATCAATATACTGACATAAAATAATGACATAAAAAATAAGGAGCGACAAAAGGAAAAAAGAGAACCAATTCGATAATAAAGACAATCGGATTACGATATTTCTTTTGCCAAAATATCATCAATTCATCAATTTTATTATTGCTGTTCGCCATGGTCAGTTGGCTTTGGTGCAGCTGGTGCTGGTTTATTCACATTTAATGCACTAGCGATCACATTAATCGGGTTCTCTTGGTGCTTTTGGCCGCGATGAGTTGGTGCTGCAATCGTTGTTTCGTTACGAATTTCCTCATCAACATAATCCGTACCAATATCAATTTTGTCCGCCATAATCTCTTCTTGAATTGGATCAACTTCGGATTTTGCCGCAGCTTGTTCTTCCGCTTCGGCTGATGCCGCTGTTTTAAATTGTTCTTCTAAATCAGTCTCTCACATTTCCCGTCAAAAAGAAATATCAAATTGGACACGAAATCGATCATATGCGGTCATGACTAATAATGACTTTCCTCGACCAGCCCGGGTAATAAATGAACGTTCAGCACCGGTTAATGGTGAGCCAGATCCGGATAACATATCAACCAAGAATGCCACATCTTCTTCACCTGTTGTGAAGAAAAAGTTATATTGAGACATAGTAAATAATGATTCGTAATACTCCCGTTTTTTTGCATCGGCCGTTGAACGAATTGAGTTAAAGTTTTGGTTGATTAAACAAACTGCAGCCCGGAATGAACGGTCAATCCGTGCAAACTCATCTAATTTGCCTAATACTCCGTCAATGTTGTGGATTAAGTGCAACTCGTCAATATATAAAGCAACTTCTTGTCCCGACATCATGAATGCTTCAGCAATCCGAATTAAATTTAATACCCAACATGCCAAAATTGACTTGTTACCATAATTAATTGAAATATCTCGCACGATTAAATTTCACATACGATTTGATGATCAATCAACATTGGTATGAAAGTTAAAGATGGGTGCGGAAACTCCAACTGCATGTTCTTTCATTAAAATAACTAACTTATTAAATGCTGTTTTTGTTTCTGGAACATTGGTTAAATTATATTGGCGTAATGCTTCATCATACATGTCTTTCATCAACGGAAATTTATTTTTCGGAAATTTTGAAAAATCAAGATCGGGAGTAATTTTATAAATGTCTTCATAAACAATTTGTTGAATGTCATTAAAACACGATAAAACAATTTTATCATCGGGTTTATTGGCATCAAGTGATAATAAAATACCGATATTTAATAAATTCGATTGGTATTGAGTTAATAACGGATTCTCATTTTTTGCTTTGTTTTCGCCTTTATTCTCAGGGGTATGTAAGACATCAAAAATATTAATGTGGGGGTCGGCTGGATCAGTACCACCAATGTTTAAATTTTCGCCACCTAAATTTTTCGTTAATGTAACTCGTTCTGGTTTGGGGTCAATCATGATTAGAAATTTATCATCAAGTCGATCAGAAACAACATCAATATTTGCTGTATACGTTTTACCAGAACCATTTCGCCCTTGATAGAATCGATTGAAGGAGTTATAATCTTGATCAATTTTCCAATAATAATTAAAAAACGGTGTGTTATCGTCACTATCAATAATGAAACCTTTAAATCATGTTTCAGGTGTTGCTGATGTAATGCGGTTGGTAAAAGGGTAAGATAATCCTAAAGCTGTGGTTAAAATTTTATGATCAACAGCTTGTAAAATTTCTAAATTGTTCGTGTATGATTGTGTTGCAGTTCGAGCCCCAGACGAAGACATTTTCCCGGTTTTCAATAATGACAATGATTTTTTATGATATTGTAAAGAAGGGATATCATGTAAACGGGTATTAATTACAGCTTGCTTTTGCAAAAATTGACATTCGGTTAACATTCATCCAGAATTAAATGTCGCTAATTTCTCCCGCACATCGTTCACTTTTTGATTAACCCGTTTTTTAGTTTTATCACGGAAAATTAAATAGAAACAAACTTCTTTTAATTGGACTTGACCAGTTGTTAATGCATCGATAATAATTTGTGTTACATCATGTAAATGGGCAATCTTTTGTCGTTCAACATCGGATGCACGTTTCTTAAATCATTTCGTTTGAATAATTCCATCAGCGGCATTTGAAGTATCTTCCAAATACTTATTTGCGACTTTTCCATCCATTGGGGAAATATCCATTAATAATGTAAAATTCGGATTATTCATCATTTGGGCTAACCATGAAGCAGTTGCATTTTCCGGAATCGCATGAAAACCTAAATAACGCACATAGTCAACTGTTCCATCTTTTTTGGTATAAATTACCGAGTTCTTGTCGAATGTAATGGATTTGATTCCGGAAACCGCTGGATGGGCATAACTAAATCCGTCACACCATATTTCGGCTAAAACTTGGGAAAGTTCAATTGGGGTTGCGGCTTGAAAACCCATATGCGCTGCACTAATCGCTTCGTGAATCAATCCAGCCGCTTGAATATTTTTTTCAATGGAAACACCGTCAATAATTAAAAAATAAGCTGATTCTTTCATTTCTTCACTATTATTTAAATCTTGAATTCTTAATTGATAACGGTTGATCGCGAAATTGATTCCGTAGTGATCTTTTTGGTTTTTGATCGTTTTTTCGGGAATCGCAAAACTAACACGTAATGATAATAATTTAAACCGAATATTAATTCCGAAAAAATTAGCAAGGTTTTCGGTAATATCAGCAAATCGTGATTGTTCAAGTAATGATGGATCATATCCTTCAATTCGATACACGCTAAATACACCATCAATATCAAAATTTTTATAATGGACATGATTTTCGCGGGTTTCTTTAATACAATACAATGAAGCCATTTCTTCGGGTGAGAATACTTTCGGTTGATGAACAAATTTTAATCAACGAATAAAACGGGTACGAAATTTACCATTTTGTGGTGTTTGAATAAAAGCTAAACATGCACCAAATCCAACAATCGGAGAAATAAAAAGTAAGTCGATTATTCCCAACATATTTTGGGGTACGGAAGAAAATAAAATACCAGATAAATTAGTTCCAGTAACAAAAAAGTAAAATGGTAGTGCAACGATAATTGAACCAAAAAAAATAAATCAATCTTTGATTTCAATATCACCCATTGTGGCAATTACCCGTAATGGATGGGGGTTAATTTCTGAGAAGGCTCCGGAATCGTTTTGGAACATGTATTATATATATATTATATAATAATATATAATATCACTCTTATAATATATATAAGTATGTATCGATTCTTTTCGACCTTATTGTATGTATGTTTTGTCCCATTTGTTTTTATTGCGCTATTATTTGGCCTTGTTCGGATTCAAGGAAAAACACGAAAATATCGCATTAATCCGAATTTATATACACCAGAAGCACGTTACCGATCAATTTATAAATTAATTAATAAATTATTTTACGTAATGCGGATTAGCGTAAAAGTTAATGGATATGACCAATTATCACATGCTCCGGTTTTATATGTTGTGAATCATAAATCAAACATTGATCCGTTAGTCATGATTAAAATTTTATATGAATATAAATCGGGATATTATCCAGGATTAGAATTTTTGTTAATTGCCAAAATCGAATTACACAAGGGTTTAAAAGGGCGAATCCTTGATTTGCTTGATATTGTTTATATTGATCGAAATGATATTCGCCAACAATTTCGGGTTTATCAAGCTCAACTTAAAGCCGTGAAGGAACAACGAAAATCGGTTGTTTTATTTGTTGAAGGACACCGATACTTCGGTGATGAATTTGGGACATTTAAACCAGGTGCGCTGCGAGTTGGGTATGATACATTAATTCCGATTGCCCCAACTGTTATTTATGGTAGTAGTGGACGATTTATGGATCACAATAAAACAAATCGAAATAAAGATAAATGCATTTATGTTAAATTTTTACGCCAATTTAATCCGCATGATTATAGTACACACCATAGTAATTTCCTTGCCGAAAAATTACAATATTTAATGCAAAATGAATATAACGAAATGAAACGTAAACACGACAAAAAGATTCCGATCTTTACTGATTAAACAATTGTTGTAGTCGTTAATCAATCATTGTTGTTATATCTTTGACCGATCCCAATCAATCATGCCACGCCAAAGAAAATTCCTGCGGAAAAAATTAACATAAAAATATAATATCAAATATTTAATGTGAATGATATGTAATTAAGATCAAATTCAACCAATGCGCCATCAAATCAATGGTAAATAAATGCAAACGGATTATCAAGGACTAAATTCGTGTAGAAATGGTTACCACGATGCGCATATATTACCCCAATTTGGTTCGTAAAAATCAAAATAATATAAATGGGGATAATTCAAGCAAAATTTCATAAAATCTTTTTTTTATCAAGGATAATTTGATTCGACAAAAGCATATATACAGCATAACCAAAAACACTTAAATGCAAAACAATATTTGAAAAGCTTTCGTATCCATAAAATTTAGTCCCGAATCCTTGACCAACAAAAAAGTAAATGATCCCACCAAGCAAACCAACTAAAGCAATATAATTTTCCAATATCTGACGAATAATTTGACGTTTGACAAATTTAATTAATAACGGACGGGCAATAATTAATAGTGCAGCAATATCAACAGGCGATAACGGTAATAATCGATAAGCAAAATAACCAAGGGCAAATCCTTTGAAGATTAATAAAAAACCAAATAACCCAGCAAAGAAATAAATCATTAAATTTTCATAAAAACCTTTCCCCACATATTTGGTTAATACTAAACCTAATAATAATGCCCAAATGACTAAACAAAAATAAATAAAATCATAACGCACAACATTACCTCACCAAAAAACGGATGATGCGACAATAATCCCTGATACACAAAAGAATAAAGTAATTAGATCATGAAAACGCAAAAATCACTCTTTCGTATTCATATCTTTAATAAAAAAATGTAGTGGTAAGATCGAAAGGATCAAAAATATCGCAAAAACGACGGTTTGATGAACCATATCTTAATTATATCTAATCAATTAAAATAATTGATTCAGATAAATTATTATTACTCAGTAATTTTAACAGTTTTACGCACAAAGTATGCTTGCGGATGTACACATACAGGACATACCTTAGGTGCGTCTTTTCCTTTGACTAAAGCCCCACAATTTAAACAGAATCAATATACTTCGGCTTTATCTTTAAATACTTTGCCAGCTTTTAAATCAGCAGCTAAACTATTAAAACGTTGTTCATGAAATTTTTCAACTTCGCCAACTTTTAAAAATAAATTTGCAATTGCTTGATAGCCTTCTTCTTTTGCGATTTTCGCAAATTCTTTATACATTGATGTTCATTCGTAATTTTCTCCACTAGCAGCAATTTTTAAATTTTCAGCGGTGTTACTTACTAAGCCTTGCGAAAATTGTCCGTCGTTAATTGAAATTTTATATCAAATTTCGGCGTGTTCTTTCTCATTACGAGATGATTCTTCAAAAACATTTGAGACATGAACTAATCCCTCTTTTTTTGCTTGTGAAGCAAATAAACGATATTTCATTGATGCTTGTGACTCACCAGCAAATGCCGCTAATAAATTCTTATATGTTTGACTCTTCTTAAATTGATCTTTTCCCATAGCAAATATATTATATGCTACAAATTTTAAAAATCAATGTAAAAAAGATTTTAAAATATTTTCGATAATATACTATAGTAAATAATTACCGATACAACTTCTTTTCTTTTTCAAATTGGTCCCATGCACCAAGGAACAATTCATCACCCATTATATCGTATTGTTCTTTAGTAATTGTTTTTGCTTTCAATAATTGGTTTAACCGGCGAATAGTATATTCTGTTTCAACTTCTGGTTTCATTTTATGCGTATCACAGTATTCATTGATTTCGGACATATATTTTTTCATAACTGGTTCGTTTTCTTTTTTTCATTCTTTATATGTGGCGGTATAATAATATCAAAATCATGATGTTGATCGAACTTTTTTATCTAATTCGTGTTCAAATGCTGGTTCTGGTAAATTTTTAATTGATTCATATCATTTGCAGGTTTTGATGATAATCGGTAAACACAAAACTTTATTAAAAATGCCAATATATATTATTGCCAAGGTAGCTCCGAATATTAAACCGATCGCTACAAATGGGTAAGATAATGGCTCTTTATTAATAAGAATAGCAACAGGAAATACGATTGGCGAAAAAATAACTATCAATATTATTGGTAAAATGAATGGATCGATTAAAAAATAAAAAAATAAGTTACTTTTTCATTTTTTTCAATAAAAAAATCCTCATCAAGAATCCAACGTCTGTCCGGACCTCACAAAATCGGATGATACCTGCGTTTTTTAATATCTTTGTCAAGCCGTCCGTGAACTTTCATATTACTTCAGAAATGAACTAATTAATTCATTATGTCTATTTTCTAATTTCATTATATAATAATGTCTAGTCTTATTATATTGTAAACTGAAACATTGTTGGTAAAAAGAATTACCGATACAACTTCTTTTCTTTTTCAAATTGGTCCCATGCACCAAGGAACAATTCATCACCCATTAGATCGTATTGTTCTTTAGTAATTGTTTTTGCTTTCAATAATTGGTTTAACCGGCGAATAGTATATTCTGTTTCAACTTCTGGTTTCATTTTATGCGTATCACAGTATTCATTGATTTCAGCCATATATTTTTTCATGATTGGCGAATTTTGCTTTTTATAATCCTTATATGTTTCTGAATAAAAAAATCAAAATCATGATGTTGATCGAACTTTTTTATCTAATTCGCGTTCAAATGCTGGTTCTGGTAATTTTTTAATTGAATCAATTCAATTAATTGTTTTAATAATAGGAATTAATGCAAACCAACCGAAAAAATTTGTAAATAAAATGCATTGAAGCAAAAAAATAACTGTTGGTGCTACAAAAATAACTATAAAATAAATTTTTATATCTAACTGATCTGAAAATAAAAATATCGCCATATATATTGAAACAAATATAAGTTCGGAAAATCAAAGCAAAAGTGGGAACATAAATATTTTTCCTAATTGATCTTTTTTTTCAAAACAAAAAAAATCCTTATCAATAAATCTATCTCTATTGACATCTCAACTTCACAAAATCGGATGATACTTACGTTTTTTAATATCTTTATCAAGTCGGCCGTGAATCTTCATACTGTTTTAAAAATGACTTTATTAAATCATTAATTTGTTGCTTCGGTAAATGCTTCTTCTTCTAACATTTGCTTTGCTTGATCAACCGAAGTTTTTACAACCTTACTAATCCCGTTTCCAAGCATTGTAAAACCATACAATAATGAACATTGTTGCATTGTTCCAGCTTGATGGGTAATAATGATAAATTGCGTATTATCACTATAAGCTCGAATGATTTTAACAAACCGTTCAACATTCGACATATCAAGTGCACGTTCCGCTTCATCAAGGACAACTAATGGGAATGATTTATTTTTTAAAACAGAGAATAAAATTGCTAATGATACTAATGTCATTTCCCCACCGGATAATTGGTTGATACTTAAGATTTTTTTACCAGGTAAATCAACATCAATTTCCACACCACTTGTTAAATATTGTTCTGGATCAACTAAACGCACAACACAGTTACCACCACCAAATAAATATTTATAAATATTTGGTAATGTTTCATTAACAGCATTCAACATATTCATGAAATCAGTTTTAGCTTTTTTATCTAATTCACGAATTGCACTATTAATTAAATCAACGGCTTTTTTTAATTCTTCGTGTGCTTTAACTAATTCATCAAGCCGAGTTTGTTTTGCTTCAAGATCTTTAATGGCTTCAAAATTAATATCGCCAAGGGCACTTAATTCTTCTTGTAATTTTAAAATCATCGTTCGGGCTTGATCATCAGAAACCGGTAATTCTTCGTGATAATTTTCTTGAACATATTCTAATGTTAATTTATAATCGCGGTTAATTTTTTCTTTCGCATTAGCGATGATCATCTCACATTTTAATTTATCTTGTTCGACACTAAATTTAGTTGTTCGACATTTATCAAGTTGATTACGCGTTTCATTAATTTTTGCTTCAAAATTTTCAATTTGCGATTTGATAAATAGTTTTTGTGATCGTAATACACCTAATTCTGTATCAATCTTATCTTTCCGTGTTTGGAGAATATTAATTCGTTCATATAATTCATTTTTAAAAGCATCAGGGTTTTGTGAATGATCACCTTGGCCAGCTAATTCTTTATAATCTAATTCATAACTATATAATTTATTGCGTAAATCATTGGCGCTTTTTTCATAACTATGAATTAGGTTTGTCTTTTCTAGAATTTTTGCTTGAACTTCATTTTTATTCAAATTATATGTGTCAAATTCGGTTTTCAATTTTAATAGTTCGGCTTCTTTATCAGCGATGATTGCCGATAATTCTTCGATTGATAAATTACTTTTGGAAAATGCCGATTGTTTATTAAAACCACCGGTAATTGATCCACCGGGATTAACAACGTCAGCATCAAGCGAAAAGATGCGATATAAACGGTAAGTTAATTTCGAAATTAAAATGGCATTTTCAATCGTATCCGCAATTACCGTATTCCCTAATAAATGTTTGAAAACAAGATCGTATTCGGAAGGATACTTAACCAAATCAGATGCCACGCCAACAAATCCTTGACAATTTGTAATTACTTGATAGTATTCGTCTTTAATTGCCCGTGGACGAATATCATCTAATGGTAAAAATGTGGCTTTTCCGGCATGGTTTTGTTTTAAAATTGCGACCGCATTTTGCGCATCAAAACTCGAATTAACAATGACGTTTTTAATATTTGCACCTAATGCCGCTAAAATACTTTTCTCATATTGTTGATCAACCTCTAAAAAATCTTTAACTAATCCACGATAACCAATGAACATATTTCGGTTTTCGACAATTGTTCTTGTTCCTTGATCCAATCCGTCATTTAAATTATTCAAACTACGTAATTGCATTTTGTAATCATTTAATTGATAAATACGATCATCGATTGCTTGTTTTAATGCGGTATATTGTTCAGAAGATTGTTGGGAAATATCGTTAAAAGCATTGATTTCGTCTGTTAATTTTTGCACCCGTTCAGTGGTTTGTTCTAAATCAATTTTGCAGGCGCTAATTAATGCTTGGTATGAACTTATTTTTGTGGCAATTTGATCCGATTTTAATCCCGCTTCTAAATTCGATTGTAAATTAGCTTTTTTAAATTCTAATGTATTAAGTTCGCTATTAACATTAATTAATTCGGTATTTAAACGTTCTAATTCACCATCCGTACGGTTTAATTCATTTTTCCCATTTTCAATTTGCGCTTGTGTCGTTTGCACATCGGGTAAATAAGTATCAATTAATAAACTTAATTTATCGAATTCTGTATTTAATGATTGTAATTTTGCCGAATAATAATTAATATCTTTCCCTAAGATATTTAATTCAAGTTTCGTCAACTCTTTCTTTTTTTCACTATAAATTGTTGCTTTTTCCGCTTGCTTTTGTAATTTCTTTACTTCCGCGCTAAGTTCATTAACGATGTCTTGATTACGCACTAAATTTTCATTCGCAATTGCTAATTGGTGTTGTGATTCATCTTTTTTCTTTGAATATAATCCGATCCCAGCGGCTTCTTCAAAAATTTTTCGGCGTGCTTCTGGTTTAGCTTTCGCAAATTCTTCAACCGCATTTTGCGAAATAATTCCTAATGAATCTTTGTTTAATCCACTATCTAAAAAAATTTCATTAACATCTTTCAAGCGGGCAATTTCGCCATTAATATAATATTCGTTCACTTGATTATCGGTATACAGTTTCCGCGTAATGGTAATCTCATCGTGATCACTATGTAAAACCCGTTTCGAATTATCAAAGACTAATGTCACTTCGGCAAACTTGGCTTTTTCCCCATCAACCGCACCGTTAAAAATCATATCGGTCGCGATTTTTCCCCGTAATTGCTTATTTGATTTTTCCCCCAATACCCATTTTAATGCATCAACCACATTGGACTTACCTGATCCATTTGGGCCAACAATCCCAATGACTTGGGCATTAAAATAAATATCCGTTGGTTTGGCAAATGATTTAAAACCTTGCAGGTGCATTGATTTAAGAAAAATCATTAATCTTTTGCTCCTTTAAGCGTTGCCATTTGTTCTTTACTTAATTTATTGTAAAGAATCCGTGAGGCATCGTTTTCCGAATCCTTAATTTTTTTACCTCAACCGATTGATTTCCGCACATCATTAACATAAATTTCCGTTTTATATTCTTTGCGTTCTTTTGAAAAATAGGTATCGTAACGGAATTTCAAATGTTTATTTTTAAAAAAATAATCGTTTTGTAATTTTGTTTTATAATCTTGTAAGTTGCGTAATTGATCAATCAGGAAAAGATGAATAATCGTACGTTTTAAAATTTGCTTGACCGCAATTTCACCTTGATCTAAATAAACCGCACCAATAAAAGCTTCAAACACATCTTCAAGAATGCTATCAGTAATGGCTTCTTTTGATTTAATTGTATTCCCAAAAATAATTAAATCACGTAGTCCCATCATTTTGCTGGCAATCGTCATTGTTTTACCTTGGGTAATTAAGGAATGGGTCGAACTTAATTCACCAACGCTCATAGTCGGTTTTTCTTCAAATAAATATTGGGCAATGATTTTATCAATGACTGCATCGCCAAGAAATTCTAATTTTTCATAATTATGAATCGGATCAGCACTAACATGTGTAAAAGCCAAAAGATAGTAAGAGTAGGAGTGGGGGCGGATATGTGTTACATCCAAGATCTTTTGCAATAATTCGCGATTAAACATAAATATTATTTTGTTTTTTGCGCTAAATCAGCGATCACATCAACTAATTGTAATTTGATTGCGTCATATAACATGCCTAATGCACTAAAAAATTCATGGGCCTTGGCATCACCATGTGTTTTGACAACATTTTTCTTTAAACCAATGACAAATGCACCCGCATAATTTTTGTAGTTAAAAGTATTTTTTAAAGTTTTAATTACATTAAGCGATGTCGCAGCACCTAATCAATTTACCGGTTTTTTAAATTGAATTTTTAATAAATCATTAATTGATTTTAATGCTCCTTCTAATGTTTTTAAAACAATGTTTCCGGTATATCCATCACATACCGCAATATCCACGGTTCCATTAATAATATTTCGGGTTTCTAAAAAACCTTGATAATTAATTGTTGAATCAGCACGCAAGTAAGTATTTGCTTCATGATGAAAATCAAAACCTTTATATTCTTCCGTGCCAATGTTGATTAAACCGACACGCGGTTGTTCAATGTTCCGCAATACACGACAGTAGGCATTCGCCATTTGGGCAAATTGGTATAAATCTTGACCAGTACAATTTAAATTTGCACCTTCATCTAATAACATTAAGCCACGACAATCAGTCGTTGGAATATATGACATAAATGCTGCTTTATTAATACCGTCAATGGTGCCAATTAATGAATTCGCAATCGTGACAAATGCCGCGGTTGTTCCAGCACTTAAAAAACCATCAGCTTGATCATCGGCAACAAATTTCATGCCTTTAAATAATGAAGTTTCTTTATTGCGCAAATAACTAATGGGGTTATCAGAACATGTGACAACGTCTTTTGCATCAATGATTTCGTATTGATCTAATTCGGATTCTAAAATTCGTTTTAATAATTCGCTCTTATCACCAACAAAAATAATTTTCACATCATCGTGAAATTTTTTAAAATGACGGCAGGCGGTAATTGCTTCAATTGGATCGTAATCAAAGCCCATTACATCAACAACAATCCGAATCATTATTGATGTGCTTTCCTTTTACGTTTTGCCATCATTTTTAATGCTTCTTTTGATTTTTCCTTGGCTTTTAAACCAGGACGAAGGTAATATTCATGCTTGCGCATTGAACGTTTTGTTTCGGATGTGATATGACTGAACTTTTTAAGCGCATCATTAAATTCGATGTTTTTAACTTCGACTTTTGCCATGTTTATATATATATTATACTATATATAATATACTTAAACCAACAATGGACGGGATATTAGAAAAAAAGCATATCAGCATAATCCGTGGTGTAATGATTGAGCATTCGCACAAAAAGATCAAAAAAGATCACCTTTTTTTTCGTAAAAGTACCATTCGTTATTTAATTCCAACGGCGATTGGTTTAGCACTAATTATACATATTGTTGCGGCTTATGTATTTATCAATGATAATTGATTTGAACAACCGTCATCATATGTGGAAGTTTCGTGAATCGCTTTGTCATTAACATTATATGCAAAAATGCCACTTTATAAAGCCGTAAAAAAATCGCATTTTACCAAAACCTATTCAACTTTTTCATTATCGATCGTTGTTGTGCAAACATTGACTAATATCGTGAGTGTTGTTTGGCATACATTCTATGCAAGTTATCACGCTAACGGCATGCCACTTTATATTGTTTTATTACGGTGGATTCCTGGTTTAATTGCTTGTCTTGTTTCGACATATATTGCGATTTATATTCTGACAATTAAAGTGCGGAATAAAATTAAAAATCACCAAACTGAATCGAACCATCATTATGGATTTTCGTGAATTCGTTTGGTAATCAATATCACGGTAATCAGCATTGGTACTGCAAGTGCCAGTTTAATGTTAATTTATACAATTAACAATTTTGTACTTGAAGACGATTTGCAGTTGTTAATGCTCTATATTGTTAGTGCCATTTTTGCGGTGTGTGAAATTCTTTCAAATATTCCGCAAGTGATTAAAACAATTTGAACTCGCAATACATTAGGGATTGGGATTTTTGTACGGTTTTCGTCATTAATGTCCATTTCCGCCCTGTTATTACTTGATTTTATGACCCGCTACCGACAAAATTTAGAATCATTTTTTCCTTTAATCATTGCGGATTTTGTGATCGCGTTATGGATTCTAATTTTAATGGCAATAAAATGAATTAATTTGATTCAATGCCATCGTTTAAATATGGACGAAAAAACCTTTTGTGAACAATATTTACCCCGTTGTTTAAAATTAAAACGTCATGGATAAAAAATATTTCCGTAACTTTTCCATTATCGCCCATATTGACCATGGTAAATCAACGTTATCCGATCGGATTATCGAAATTACAAATGGCGTCCAAAAACGCGAAATGGTGGAACAAATTCTTGATAGCATGGAACTTGAACGTGAACGCGGGATTACGATTAAATTAAATGCAGTGCAATTGCAATATCATAGTCAAGATGGCCATGATTATTTATTTCATTTAATTGATACACCCGGCCACATTGATTTTACTTATGAAGTGAGTCGGAGTTTAGCCGCATGTGAAGGGGCATTATTAGTCGTTGATGCGACCCAAGGGGTTGAGGCCCAAACGATCGCGAATGTTTATTTAGCATTAGAAAATAATCTCACGATTATTCCGGTCATTAATAAAATTGATTTGCCAAGCGCGGATGTGGCAATGGCAAAGCAAACGATTAAAGAAAAAATCGGCATTGATGCCACTAATGCTTGTTGTGTTTCGGCAAAAACGGGATTAAATATTCCGGCATTATTAGAACAAATCGTCCAATTGATTCCGGCGCCAACCGGCGATGATAATGCCCCATTACAAGCTTTAATTTTTGATTCATTTTACGATCAATATAAGGGTGTTGTTTGTTTAGTGTGTATTAAAAACGGAACGATTAAGGTGAATCAAAAAATTCGGTTTATGGCAAATCATGCCGTTCATACCGTTGTGGAATTAGGGATTCGTACTCCGCATATTGTTAACCGCGAATGTTTATGCACCGGGGAAGTTGGCTGGATTGCCGCGAACATTAAATCGGCGCAAGAAATTAATGTGGGTGATACCATTACTGATGAACTTCATCCTTGCACGACGCCATTAGCCGGATATAAAAAAGTGCAACCAATGGTCTTTAGCGGGATCTATCCTTTGGATAGCAGTAAATATGAAGCACTAAAAGATGCAATGATTAAAATCGCATTAAGTGACTCATCATTATCCTATGAATACGAGAATTCCCAAGCCCTTGGTTTTGGCATTCGTTGTGGTTTTTTAGGTTTATTACACATGGACGTAATCCGCGAACGGATCCAACGTGAATTTAAAATTGAACTAATTTTTACCACCCCGAGTGTTAAATACCAATTAGTATTAACGGATGGATCAACCTTAATCATTGATAATCCGAATAAATTCCCGGATCGAACCAAGATTAAATCAGTGGCTGAACCATTTATTAATTTAATGATCACTACACCCGAAAGTGCTTTAGGTGATATTATGCAGTTGTGCCAACGGCACCGGGGTGTTTATCGGGATTTAACACTGAGTGTTAACCAGTATTTTATTGTCACTTATTTGATTCCATTGGGTGAAATCATTTATGCCTTTTTTGATCAATTAAAATCCATCAGTCGCGGGTATGCCACAATGGATTATACATTTGCTGATTATGCGGTTAGTGATTTAGTCAAGATTGATATTTTATTAAATGGTGATAAAATTGATGCCTTTTCTTTAATTAGTCACCGCGATTTTGCTTACGAGAAAGCCCGGAAAATTGTGAGTAAATTAAAAACCGAAATTCCGCGGCAATTGTTCGAGGTGCCAATTCAAGCGGTGATTGGGGGGAAAGTGATTGCTCGCGAAACCATTAAAGCAATGTATAAAAATGTCTTAGCTAAATGTTATGGTGGTGATGTGACAAGAAAAAAGAAATTACTCGAACAACAAAAAGCCGGAAAAAAGAAATTAAAAGCATTGGGTACAGTCCAAGTTCCAAAAGATATTTTTATTAAAATTTTAGCCAACGATTAACTGTTAACTAAATAAGCAATTGAACAACATGGGTCAAGGCTTTAACGTTGACAGTTGAACGATAACTAATAGTGACATCATAAACGCCAGATGCGGTTAATGTCGTTGTTAATGTTCCAGTTACTGGATCAATTTGGATTGCACTTGGATATTCCGAAATGACTGATCATTCTCCCCCCGTTAAATTTGTGGTAAAAATATAATCGGCCGGTAATGAATGAACATCGAGTCATGTTGCACCAGTAATTGTCCCAGCTAAAACGGTAAATGCACAAGTTTTTTGGGAATTGGGATAATACTTAGCGGCTAATTGATAAGTATAGTTACCGGGTAAGAAATTCGGACTAAATACAACATTGCCATTCACAACAGTAATTGCATCGAATGGAATAATTGCATCTGGTTGATCAATTGCCGTAATTGCACTAATCACTCATTCATCATCCGGAATCGTAACTAAATTTGGTTGTTCGGGTTCAGTAATTGGATCATTTGCTTCGGGAACTGGATCGGCCAGCGGTCCAGCAGCAAACGGACTTGGTGTTTCTTCATCGGTTGAATTGCCTTTTTCATCATCAGGATCAAGGGTTTCAGATGGGACACTTTCCACCGGTGCTTCGGGCACAGTGGTTAAGATCGTAATTGGAACTAATGTTGCATGCGAAATATCTGTAATCACAACCGCTTGATTAACGGTGTAATCTAAATCAATATTGTATGGAACATAGTAAATGCCAGAATAATTTACGATGTAACCTTCGCTTGGCGGTAAATTACTAACTAAATAAGTGAAACTTGTCCCTGGCGCAAAACCGGTTAAATCATAAATGATTTGATAATAAGTTTCACCATCTTGAACATAACTAGATCCAGCAAAACTTGTGCCGCTGCTCGTGCTTGAACCGAAGGAAACTGAATTATCGTTAATGGCACTAACATAGTGGAATAACAATGTTGCTTTGTTTGTGACTGGATCATATGTTTCGCTAACTTTTTCAATATAATTATCCACGACAAATTCATAGATTAAAGGCACTGTTGCTGTCACATAATTTGCGGTTGCTAAATGGGTAACTTTAATTTGGTAACGTTGATTACGGTAATTATCACTTAATCCCGTTAAAACAAATGTTCCATTTGTCGTTGTCAAATTATCCACAACGGTATAACCGATATTGGCATTACCAACCGATAGCTCTAATGCGAATGTACTTAAATCAGTGGTTAAATAATTGGTTGTGGCAAAGGTTAGTGTTAATGATTCACCGAGTTTAATTTCATCCGCAATTGTGGCGACAATGCCAAATTGATAATTACGCGGAGCAATGGTTAAATTGATATTCGCGATGGCTAAAATTTGCTCGGTAAATAGTTCTCGATAAGCCAATCCATAAACGTAATTACCAGCGGCTAGATTACTAACAACAACGGTTCCAGCTGTACTATTTAAAGTTAATGCTGGACTTGTTGCATCAAGGGCGATTTGATTTTGCGCAACAACAGTTGGACTAACAATTACTCATGAACCTAATTGTTGGCCAATATAGTTATAAGTAAAGCTGTTTGAATCACCATAAGTAAGCGCCGGAGTAAAATTACCGGTAATTAAATTATTTGATGGAACAACCGTAACAGTTTGGTTCGCTAATGTGGCTGGTAAATAATTGGCACATTCATAAGTTACAGCATAGGTATAAGTTCCAGGCAATAATGTATCAGCGATTGTCACAATCCCCGTTGATTCATCAATCGCAAATGCATTTTGATCGTTTGGATTCGCTGTTACTAACGATCATGTTCCACCAGAATTAACTGCGGCATAAGCACGATTTGCACTCACTCCATAAATGAGATCATCGTTCGTAAATGGTGCAACAATTGTTTGGGGGATTGGTTTAACCGTAAATGAATCAGCATAATATGCAACAGCATAATTTGGACAATTATAAATTACATTGTAATAATAAGTACCAACTGGTAAATTAACTGGTCAAGTTAATGTTCCAGCATCATCAATTGTGGCCCCAGGTAAATCGCCATTAATCGATCAACTACCATTCGTACGGGTATAGTCAGCAACATATTGTCGAACACCCGATGATTGATAATCAATTTCAGCAAGTGCCGTCGAAGTTAAATGAATCGCATTAGTGGCATTGGTCACAACAACTTGACATGTGGTAGTTACTGTTGCATAATTAACCGCATCAGTTGGAACAAATTCGACGGTATAGCTATAAACCCCAGGAACTAATGTTGCTAATGGTTTAATGGTTAAAAATTGGGCTGAACCAGTCACATCAAATCCAGTTGGGAGTGTTTGGCTTAGGGTAAATACACCAGGAACTGATGCACTAAGTGTATTTGTTGGCGCATCGGTTGTTCCATAAGTAATGGTTGATCAAGGTAAAGAAGCATTAACCGTTGGGGTAACTTGACGAATTTTTAAATTACCGGAATGACTAATTGGCGTAAAACCCGTTTCGGTATAAGTTAAAACGAACGGATGATTACCAGTATTAAATTGTGCGGTTGGAAATGTGACACTAAATAAATGCGTCGCTGCATCAACTGCTCCTGAAGCAACCACTTCATCACCAAACGCTAACTGATATGTTCCCGCACCATTCGCATCAGTTACAGTATAATTTTGGACGATGCTACTTGTACCATAATTGCATTCAAGATTAAATGATCCCGAAATTTGCGCAGCAAATGGATCGGCCGTAATCGCTAAAGTACAATCTAAACTTTCACTACGTTCACCCAATGTGTATGTTACGGTATAAGCATAAGTAGCATTCGCGGCATATGTTGAAGGTAAAATTTTTAAATCACCCGAGAATTGATTAATGACTAACCCGTTAATATCGGCATCAGCAGCAACAACTGTTCAAATTCCCCCACTAACACTACTTGAATATGTTAAGGTTGTTTTTTCACTATATGTTTTGTTAGTTTCGGTAGGACCCGTTAGAAAAATCTTTTCCGCTTTTTCTTCAATGACTAAACCTTCGTTTAATACTTGGGCATTACTGACAAGATATGCACCGGCTCCACCCAGAATTGCTAACACCCCTAGTCATAAAAAAACGGCACTTTGCTTTTTCATTTTTAACTATATTCCTTTCCTAATCAACCTCGTTCTGGTTGATAGTTTTGTAAAATTAAAGGATTATACGCATTTTGTAAAAGTTTGATTGCTCCCGCATCAACATCCGTATAAGTTAATGACGAATCATCACGTTTAATTAAAAGTTTAATTTTTGCCGGACGACCATTTTTATAATAATCGGATTCAATTAATACATCAACGTTGATTTCGTAATTCGTTTTCACTCGGTCGGTACTAGTTTGGAATTTACCTAAAAAACCATCATTAAATTGATAAGGTCGGAAGAAAAGATCATCCGGACCTATTGGGTTATAAACACCAACGGTGTAGTTACCAGATGAGTTAATTTTGTTGTAATAATTTGCCGCAGCAGCTGAATAAAGTCGATTTGTGTTGCTCGCATAAAATCATTGACCAGCTTGTTCGTTTTGTTGATTAGAAGCTAATCAACCAGTATTACTAATATTATTAAAATCAACTTGTGAGTTAGCATATGAGTAAAAACCATAACGCATTTGGTCATAATCGTAATCATAAGCACTACGACCGCTTGGATTAGTCACCCATGGAAGTGTTGAAGGGTTTTGGTATCCGTATGTGACGTTATTTACCACCAACTGACTTGATGCGAGAGTTCGCAATGTTGATTTATATGAATCGACTGATCCATCCGCCCCAATTGATACCGCCATTCGGGAATTAAATTTTTTCGGATTACTGTAATGTGAAAGTTTTTCATATTCCAGCATATAGTCACCAAACATTTGGCCAGAAGTTGCCGCAAGTGGAATATGTTCAACCCGAATTTTATTATTCACTGTACCTTGACTCTCAATGCTTAATTTATCACTTTCGCGATAAGCGAGGCTTCATTTATTCGTTGTTGCATTATATTTTGGTTCAAAATAATTAGCCGCGGTATAGGTTGCATGGTTATTATTTTGGCTAGTGATTGTTAATGATTGAACATGGGCATTTGAACCCGCTCAAGCGCCATAACTGAAATTGTCAAAATCAATTTGATCAATAATATCATGATATGTACTTGAGCCAGTTGTTTGATTTTCCGCTCAAGCATCAACCGTGATTGTTGCATAAAGACCAGATGTGGCATTTGCTTGACTTGCAGCACCATATGAAGTTCATTGGAAAGTTCGATTTTTACGGGTACTATATGGAATCAATGGATAATAACTGGCATTAATATTAGTTTTGTTATAAGATGCAGCAGCGATATCTAATAATTGTCCACCTCGCACAACGCTATTGTATTCATTGTTTCCGTTTAAATCGCGATATCAACTTGCTTTGGCAATCACAAAATCACCATATGGATCATTCGCACCAGTCCCGTCAATCGCATTAACATCAAGAATTCCATTAACTCCAACACCAAAATCAATTCGATAAACATCATAGTTCGAATTGTATGATTCAATCGTTTGTGGGATAATAAAATATTTTGGATATTGGGTCGCATAAGGTGAACTAGCTGGAGTATTAAAGTATTGAATGTTTGACATCACTAATTTGTGTGAGCTAGCTTTTGGATACCCATTTGCGTCAACTTCATATGTTGCACTTGCCGTATCCGCAACCCGAATTTGTAAATCTTTAATCGCTGATGCTGCATAAACAATTCGATCACCATTTTCCCGGACATAAGCTAAACGATTTTGGTACGTACGGGTTAAATTTGGATAGGTTTTACCTGGTTCAAATGAAACCGAACGTTTGTTACCAACTTTAATATGCACGATTTTTGTTGCATTTTGATAGCTTAGATCCGGTGTAACTGGATTAAATAGTTTAAGCGCATAAACTTGGGGAATTGTATATTCGGCTGCGGCTTCGGCCATTGATCGAACTTGGAAATGCATTGTACCAGGACCATTTGTATGCGGATCACCAGTATAGTGAATATCGAAGTATTCGTAAAGCGGAATATCGCCAATGAACGCAACATCAAATGATTTGGTATTTGCTCATTTAATCAGAAATTCATCACCCTCAACATAAAACGAATCAACTGGCTCGTCGTTTGCCGTTAAACCTTTTTGCACGGTAAGATTCGATTTAAACATTGCATTAGAATAAGCTTGCGCACTAATTTCGTGTGATGTCGAGATACCTTCATAAGAAACACTATTCGTTTTGGTTAATTCGACACCGAGCTTACTTGTCGTTGAAAATTTAAAATTCATCGTTGTGATATAACCTTCGTAAATTGTTTTTCAGTTCGCATTATAATCACCACGGTTCCCGTATGGTGTGGTAACCCAACGGCCGTTCATGTTATAAGCCATGAATCCATATTGTGTATGTAGTTGCAAAGTAAATTGCATTGTTCCACTGATGGCAGTTTTATTAAAATTACTAATCGCAAAATTAACATCTTCAGCTGAACCGCCTAATTGAACAGCAATTTTGGTTTTTGAGAGATCAAGTAAACTCATCGTATAAGCATCATCATAAGCATAGTTAAGTTTGTAATATGAATTTTGGTAATAAGATGGATTGTTTGGATGGTCAGTTAATAAACTCCCTGAAACACCATCAAATGCATTTTTTTTCAATGTAATGTTGCCGGCATCGTCAAGTGTATAACTTCCCGTCGTACTTTCAGTAATATGAATTGGGACATAACCATAATCATAAATTAATGTATAACTAGTTGAAATTTTTTCAAGCACCGCTTCGGATAATGTTATTTTAAGCGGATCAACAGCGATTCCACTCGAAAAATTAAAACCAACAATTTTATTTGTTCGCATTTTAGCAAAATTAAAGATTGCTGTTCCGGATGGTGAATTATAACTATATAAATAACCAAAAAATCACGAAGTGTCACTATTGATAAATCAACTAGCGTTAGTTGCGCCGAATAATTTTGCGGTAATTTGTTTTGTCCCAATGTGCGGTAAAAGTTTATATTCAGCCGTTTCTAAATTCGCGTTTTCTGCACCTTTAACATGAATATTCGGATCATCGCGTTCGACATCATTAATATCAAGTACGTCCATGTGAATAGTCGGTGAATAAGTTACCCGGTTAATATTAGTCGCAAAAGTAAATACCAAAATATAACTAAATTGGTCGACTGGAATATCACGCGCAATTTTGACATTTACATACCTGTCACTGCCAGTAAGTTCTAATTGGATGTAAGGCTCAAGTGTCGCATCAACTAAAATTTTTCATGTCCCATCCTCCATCGAATTGTTTGTATAGCTATTGGTTGTGTAAGTGTCTTCAGTGTGAAAATTTAAAACGGCATCAACATTATCGGCTAGATGGGGGGTAATCGCTACACCAGTGATGGCTTCGGGAGTAATGTTGACATTAATTGATAAATCAACCGTTTTAGTAATGTAATTAGCATTACTTAATTTTAGCGTATAAACAAAAGTATTAATAATTGCAATCGAACAATGGGTATATGTCAATACTCCAGTTTGGTTATTAAAAACATAATTCGTTTCGGGAATAGTCGTTGAAACCAATTCATAAGTAAAAGCGTCGGCAGCAATTTCTTCGCCAAATAGATCATAAGCGCGGTGGGTAATTGGCGTTGGATCAAGTGAATAAATTGTTGAACCAAGATTCGATTTAATTTCATTAATAATTGAAGGAGTAACTGCTAACGTTAATGTTAATGTTAATGGCACATAATTATCGGATTGATAATTAATCATAATGACATATGAACCAATTGGTAATTCACCAGCTAAAATTGTTAATCCACCATTTTGAGCTAATGAAAAAGCATCAAGTGATTGCAATGGATCGCCAGCATTTGTTACTGAATCAATTGTTCATCGTCCATTCGCTGGTTGAAAATCGGGCGATTGGGTTAATGACAATTGTTGAAATAATTGTTCATTATGCATTTTGGTTAAATCAGTAGCGGATGCATTAATTTGCACGCCACTTGGAACGCCACTTGGCAACACATTTAAGGCAACCGATTTCACAATATTATCGTAATGTGCTTTTTCATACCAAATATTAAAATTGTAATTACCAGCGGCTAATTTTGTTGGTAATTTTAACAAACCATCACTCGTTAAATAACTTGATACATTCGGAATATTGGGCGAAACAATTCGTCAATTCCCAGCCGGACTAATGGATGATGTAAATTGCAAGTCAGTTACTGAACCGTAGGTAAATTGATAAACTGGTGTGTTGGGATTATCGCTGATTGATCCCGAAGGTAAAATAATTGCAGCAGTTGTATTATTTGTAACATTGATACTAAAAGTTTTAGTAACTGGTGTATAATTGATATCATTCATATTGTATGTAACATCAAATGTATTCGTTCCATAAGGAATGCTTGGTTCAAATGCAATAATGCCGTTCGTTGGTGTTTGGAAACTAATTCCATTAGCGGTTGAAGAACTAATTGTAAATTGACCACCAGGGATACTTGGGATAATTTGTGCGGTAGCAGCCTTATCATATTCTTTAGTGAATCCACCATCGATTGCATCATTAGTTGACAAACTAATTGCCGCAGGAGTAACGGTGAAACTGTCGGCATAACCGCTCGTTTGGGTTAATTGATAACCGGTTTTATTGAATTGGACAGCATAGTTATATGTACCAACACTTAATCCAGCAGGAATACTAACTAAACCAAAACCGTCAATTGTAATGCCGTATTGATTGGTAATTGATGCAGGCGAAATTGTTCATGAACCATTTTCTAATATACGGCCAGTAATATCTTTCGCCACAAATTTACGTGTTGCTGCATGATTATATTCACCTGATGATGCACCAGAATCTTCACTAACACTAATCGTTGCTGTTTTACGCACAACGTTTAAAGTGTATGTATTTGAATAAAGATGATAATTTGCTTTTTCATAACGGACTAAAATTTTATATGATTCAGTTCCAGCGGGTGGGATTTGGTTGCTAATATCAATCGAATAAATTGAATGATTATCGTTAACATCTTCGTTAATTACATAACTACCAAAATTGTTTACATTTGATCAAGTACCACCCGATTGATTAGTAGTGAATTGAATTGTTTTTGCTTCACCAAAATTAATTGTCCCATCAAAATCGGTACTAACATCTAAGGTTGCCGGTGTCACCGAAAAATTGTATTGTTTTGATGTTGCGTAATGGTTTGGTAAATTAAAATTAACCGTAAAGAAGTAATCACCAACTACAATTTGTGTTTCGTCAAAATCAACACTCAAACGACCATTATTCGTTGTGTAAGTATATTTACCATTTAAACCAGTTGATGGTTCACTAATTGATCAATTAATTAATGATGAATCAACATCATCATTGATATAAAAATCAAAAGTTGATTGATTGGTATCATTAAATACAAAGTCATTTAAATGTTGAGCAAACGGATAAATTGTTTTACTCGTACCGCTTTTAACAATTAATGTATATGGCTCAACTGCTGGTAAATGTTGTTCTAATTGATAAGTAATTTTGAAATTATATGTACCAACCGGTAGCGCACTCTTATCAACAGATAGAAGACCAAGTTCTTCATTAAAATTAATGCAGTCAACATACAATGAAGAAAAATCAATAATCCCGAATGTTCCACCGGTTTTTGAACCGATGAACTTATATATTGTTTTGTCTTCGTCGAATGCGCGTTCAAAAATATGGCGACCATCACTTGAACGAACCGATAAAGCTTCAGCGCTATCTAATGTTGAACTTGTCGTAACTTGTTTTGCAGCCGATTGTCAAATTCCTCATCCGGTAAAAACGAGAATCGCAACACTAGCAGCAAGGATCGAAACTTTTTTAAACAAAAACATAATTACTCCTTAATTCGTCGAAACTCCTCCGCTAACTGGTAGATAAACAGTGATTGTATTACTAATTGGGTAATTATAATTTAAGTTAATGCTGAATGTAATTATTCACTTAACAATTCCATTACCAGCACTACTCAATTCTCAGAAACGAATACGATTATTTTCTCGATTAATTGTATATGAATAATATGAAGTAACGGCTTGGTTATATGCGTTATATGCAGTAATACTAATGTTATAACTATTCGGATCAATTATATTTGGGAAAGAATAGAAAATACTGCTCGGATAAGTGCTATCAATAATGGATGGATCATCCAATACAATTTCATTTTCTGCACCAGGATGATGAACTTGGTCAAGTTTAAATAAATTTTCAAAGACAAATTTTGTATTAAAATTAGCTGTTTTAACCACTTGCGGTGAAACCGATTTGAAAACAATTTGCACTTGATAATTTAACGAATAAACTTCATCTTCAAGCATTTGCGGATAATCAACCGTTACATTTCCATCTTGATCAATTGCTAAAAATTGGGTCGCAGTCGGATCATCAAGATTAACAACACGATATTCATAAAAATCATTTGGATTGGTTTCACCAACAAAGAATGCTTGATTAATTGTTTGATCGGCAATTTTAAATGCATGAGGATAAATAATTTCTTCAACTGATTCGGAATATGGAACGGTTGTATCAGTTCCAATAAATTCCGTTGTTGTACCTTCATAAACAACTTTATGTAATGTGATTCGTTCAGTAAATCACCAATTAAGCCCCTCATCAAAAAATCGGTATGCAAGAACGTATTG
>JAITFD010000020.1 GCA_031281575.1 Mycoplasmataceae bacterium
CGAATCCCTCAGCGTCCGCCATATCGCGGAGTAGAGCAGTCTGGTTAGCTCGTCAGGCTCATAACCTGAAGGTCGTTGGTTCGAATCCTTCCTCCGCAACCATTGGTCCTATGGTATAGCGGCTTATTATACCCGCCTGTCACGCGGGTGATACGGGTTCGACTCCCGTTGGGACCGCCATTCACATTAAGCACGATCGCTAAGATTATGCGAAAGATAAAATAACTATAATATTTATATATGAATAAGCATCTCCATCAATTTGTTCGCTATACTAGCGACATTTTCTTCTTTTTTGCTTTATTAATTAGTGTCGGAATGTTTTCCGCTTGCGGAGCGGTTACTGGCAAAGGCGTTACACAATGACAAACAAGTGATGTTTATGATGTCTCGTGCTTTAAAAATAAAGTATTTGCGCTTCGTATCGATTTTAGCTATGGCGAATGAATTTATAACCAATATTGAACTTGCGAAGAAACCAGTTTATATACGCAAAATGCGGATTGTAAAATTGCCGTGCCTAATCAAACTGTTTTTAGCAATGCATCACTTCAATTGTTCGATCAATGTCCAATCATTGACGACGATTTATCAACACTAACTATTGATAGTAGCCCCAACGCCGCTACTTTTAATCCATATGAAGGTAATCACAATATTATCATTCGCATTTATCGTGCTCATGAATTATACTTTACATATTTCTTACAACGTTCAGCTGGCTTAACTAATCCCGATGACGATCCGATTAGTCAAAAAATATATGCAATTTTAATGATTGATGAAAGCAAATTTCCGCACGCCGATTATCAAGAACGGCTTACTTATTGATTCGGCAATTTTGACCAAACACCAATCTTTTGATAATTTGTCAATAATCTTGCCCGAAATTATGGAAAAAAGCTATATATATATATATAATTGAATTATTATGACTAAAAGTCGTCATCAAATTGTCCATTATGCCGCGAAATGTTTGTTCTTTTTTGCTTTCGTAATTAGTGCGGTATTATTCTCAGCTTGTGAAGCTGGTGGTGGCAAAGTTGTTACCGAATGATGAACAAGTAACGTGTATGATGTTTCGTGCTTTAAAAATAAAGTATTTGCGGTTCGTGCTGATTATTTATCAATTGAACAAGTTTATAAGGATGAATATGAATATGATTATTGAGATCTAAAAGTGAACTATTCATATACACAAAGTGCTGATTACAAAATTGAAATTCCTGATCAAGCTGTTTTTAGTCCAGTATCAATAACAACAGAATCACTTGAAATTTTGAATGTATTACCAGAAGCGGATTTTGAATTATCAATGACTTTTGAGCGTGGTACAGTAATCGTCTCCGAAACACAATATACGGAGGTTTGTCGTCTTTATCGTGGTAATGAGTTATACCTTTCGTGCTTGTTTCATTATGCAGTTCTATCAGAAGATAAAGATGTATTAACGTTTCCTGATGGTGGTTATTATGATGAATATAGTGGTCTTGATTTTGCTATAATTTTGATTGATCAAAGCAAATTTCCTCACAGCAGCTATCGCGAATGATTTGATATTTTAGAGCTCGGCAATTTTAATCAAACACCAATCTTTTGATAATAATATCAAATTTATCTTATTCATAATATAATATAAATATGATTATAAAAAAGATAACAGCACTAATGTCCGCAATTATCATATTAATTACCGTCGGAATGCTTACGACAAATTGTGGCAAAGCCAAAGAACATTATAATGATATTGGTACTTTTAATGGTACATTAGTCGATGTTACTTCAGAAATTAGAGGCCCTGATTTTTTTGGATATACTGCCATTTTTGTCAATAACGACTCATGAAATTGTTTTACTAAATGTGTTTATCTTGATACTCGAAAAAATACAATCAATGATTCAGAAAAGTTTCCGGCTGGTTTGTTTTTTAGCGGTTTGAAAAAAATCGCTAAGAACGCAACCAGAGAACCAGCTAATCAGCATTGATATGCAGCTTTTTTTCGTTCTCCAGAAAATGATGGCACAATGCGAACAATCGTACTAGCGCTCTACTATACTACTTCTGATGATACTCCTTCAAGCCATGGTAGTGTCCATTTTAAAGGCTGTTTTTATGAAGATGCAAAAGTATTTGATGATCCAAGCGTCAATCCAAACTATCTCGCTTCATTAACTGTTAATTGATAAATTAACCATTAAATAAGTTCGCGGTAGCAACTATACAAAAGCTGTTTTTGTAATTTATTTAAACAAAATGGTATAATACGGGGAAAAATAAATAGTTTAATGATACAAAAATCACAGCAAAAACAATTATAATCATCAGTTCTCTTCGCTTGTTTTTTTGAGCATACACATAAAATCGATCAACAATAATTTGTGAAGGTAATAATTTTTCATTTTTAATATAATGTTTTTGATAAATAAAGTAATTGACGACGGTAAATATTAAACCAACACCTAATGAAGCAAAACCATCCATGATGTAGTGTTGACGGGTTAAAACGGTTGATATTTGGGTTAATATTGCGAACGTAACAGCAATAATACAAATTATCGAGCGTGATAGATTAATTTTTTTTTCAATAAAAAACGATGCCAACATCGGAAAAGCCAGTGAATACGCAATGAGGCAATGGGACGATGGGAATGCACAAAAATTTACGTAATTTAACAAACTATCATCAGGTTTACCATTTCATTGGGGAAGGTTTTTCAAATAATCAAAACACGGAACAACGATATAAAACGAATAGACAAAAATCCAGATTAATGCGGTATTAAACAAATAAAATAAAAATATTTTTTTACCAAAAAAATAATAGATAAGCAAGGAAAAAATAACAACTGATGCTTCGGATAAACCATAAATTAAATCCAAAGATCCGCTGGGAATAATTGTATAATCACTCGGAATAATTGGAATAATTTGTCACCAATTTCAGTGTTTTACTTGCACGTTATTTAACAAGTTGATTAAAACTCATGCCAAACATCTTAAACTTTCAAGGGACAAAGTTGGTATCAAACAGTAAAAAATTGTTTCTCTTATATGCGTTAATGTTGATTTTTTAAAAAATTCCATATATATATATATAAAACCGATGGAGGGATAGTGTATGAATATTATATTTGATATTTTATAAATTGCATTTAAGCTGCTTTTACGATTTGCATTTATTCAATTTTTATGCGATATTGTTCCCAATACTTAAGCAAAATTAATTCGCATGAATGCTTTTATCGATTAATCGCGCTTATTTAGCCTAAATTATCTTTAATAATATATAATATTATTAGTTAATTGTCATGGCACAAATAAATAAAAAAACAAATTCAAAAAAACGAAATCCAACAACATTTTTAATGTGATCAGTTATTTTATTACTTGTATTGGGTGCTGGCTGTGTTGGTACGGCTTTTTTGGTTGACCAAACAAAAACAACATTTAAAGCACCAATTAATACTATTGACGAAAATATTATTCCTGACCCAGTCACTCCGAGTCTTCCGAATGAAAATGATCCTAAACCTGGCACAATCACGGCTCCAGTTCCAGAAATTCCGATTCTTCCTGGAATCGTTTCTCCTAATAATCCATTCGGTGGTGGTGATAAACCGAAAGCACCAAACGAGAACGATCAACCAATAATTGTTGATGATGAAGTACCAACGATCGGTGATTTATCTTCTAACTTAATTGGTTTTGATGACGAAATCAGTGGCTTAGAACGTTATACGCTAGAAAATTATGCAACCACAATTGGTAAATCGCTTGACGATATTACAAATTATTTCTTTTTAGCTGATTTTGCTTATGCGGAGGTTTCTAATATCTTTAATTTTGAATTAGAAGGATTGTTTTTTAGTGGTGTATATGATCAATCTGCGACGAGTGCTGTTCCAATTCAGGAATATTGATACTGTGTATATCTAAATACATTTGATGCTTGGAATGGACTTTATGTGCGTGCCCTAATTGTTCTTTATTTCGGTCCTAGTGATTTATTACCAGAACACGGTAGCATCGAATTTACCGGTTTTTATTTTCCTGATTATGATTCATATCAATATGACAATTCTGGTGATGTTCGTGCATTGACTTTTTATTGATAAAAGTTGTAAATTTATTGCTTAAAAAAACCGATTTTTTATAAAAAATTCAGATTTTTCGCTTTTTTTCACCAATATATGGTATAGATGGAACAACGCTACTTGATCAAATGATTTCCAATCTTATTCATTGCAATATTGTTTAGTTTGAACCTGACGATTGTCCAGCAAAACGCAGATTTAAATGATAATAATAGTGGATTTCAATCAGCACCAGTAACTGGTAATTATATTACAAAATGATATAGTAATGATTTGGCCGATGGAGCAGAATATCCCAATGCAACCAAATTTCTATCGCTGTGCTATTTACCAGTGCAATACCAATTTAATTTTAAAAAAGTTATTTTATCTGATGATATTACTGCCCATCTTGATTTTCGTGCGTTATTGATTGATGGTGTAGCAATCAATCAAATACTTGACAAATTACATTACACAATTTCTAATCACCTTGAAAATAGCGTTGCTTTTGTTTTATGGCGAAACGCGAACATCTTTCGTCTAAAACAAACGACAACGTATGTACCGTTGCCGTATGGCGAAATTGCAAAACATTTAAAAATAATCCCAAGTGATTTAGTCAATCAGTCATTTACATTTCAAAACTATTCATTTCGTTTAAATACTGATCATTTAGCAAATGCATTAACGGAATTAAATACACTTGGCGGAACTTGGTATACAAGTAATTATGGTTCACCGGCATTTGTGATTTCGCATCCCGATTTTCGCGGTGGATCAATCATTGATGACGGTAGCCAAAAATCATTATTTGAACTACCCGGTGACCCAAATTTACGTTATCGTTTATATGATGATTTAAATGGAATCAATAGCTTTTATTATATCTATAATAATTTTCGTCATTGATTTTATACGCTATTGCCGGATGAAACATTTGTTGATCAGTTTTCCGCTGGATATTATTCTTTAAAAGATTTATTTAATCAAGAATTTACCGATGGGATTGTCAAATTTGCGCCAGAAAAAGTCTCAATGTATCAAACTAATCCGCTTTTTGCGGTTTTAAAAAAGTACGGAAAATTTGACATTTATTATGCCACGAATTCGAATCAATTTACGAACCAAACCCAGCAAATTAAATTAACCGCAACATTTACTGAATTATTAAATGGCATTAATTTACACGCGAATTATCAAACTGGTAATTTAAATTATCAAATTAAAAACATTGTGATGCAAAATTTTGTGAATGATGAATATTACATTCAAGGTGCAAAATTATTTAATTTGTAGCTTAAGCAGCAGTTCAACCAGTCGGTAAACCGATACCTTTTAAAACATCTAATGCAGTTTCAGCAAGCAAATTACCGTTAATTGAACGAACGATTCCATTATCGCTCCCGGGAACAGCAAATGCATTTTGCACATTCCAATTTGGTGTTGAATTTCAACCATCAAAAATGAATTGCGAAATATGCGATTGGCAAAATGTCCAACTACTAAACAATGAAGAACGTAAGTTTTCACCTAAAAATACAACGGACGTTAAAGCGGTATAAGAAAATGAGTTTAAAGTTGAAGTTATCGTATTTGGTAATACTAATTTACCATTAAGATTTTCGCAATTTTCAATAATAAATTCGCCAATAACACTAACGCTATTGGGAATAATTACATCACCAGTCAACTTACTGCAATTACCGAAAGCAGCTTCGTTAATGGTTGTGACGGTTGCGGGAATATGTAATTTTCCGGTGAATCCACACTGAAAAAAAGTCCGTTCTTCAAGTATTTCTAAATTGTTTGGCAGGCGCAAAATGCCGTTAAATCCCGCGTATTCAAACGCCTGCACGCCAATACTAATTACACTATCGGGAAAGATTAAATCTTTGGTAAATGTATTTTGGTAAAAAGCGCTTTCACCAATGGTCGATAAGTGATTTGACAATTTTAAAGTTCCGGCAAATCCAACATTTGAAAAGGCAAAATTACCAATTGTTGTAACGTGATTTGGAATCACTAAATCGCCCTGAAGCGATGCACATTCACTAAAAGCGTAATCGTTAATGATTTCTAATGATGTTGGCAAAGTAATCGAACCAGCAATTGTGATATTATATTGAAAGGCATTATTGCCAATTTCAATCACTTCATAATTTAAATTTGTGATTGGATTTTGAATCGTACGTGGGAAAATTAAATTATGTGCTGTATAACTCGCATTATCGCTAGTGATTTTACACGTTTTGCGTGAATTGTTGTTTGCTGTTTCGTTGAATTCAACAGTTAAACTACCCGATTGATAACCTTTTCAATTTGTGCCATCGGCATTACCAACATAAGCGGTTGGATCAGCGTTTCGGTTTCAATGAATCGAAAAGGCAAAAATTAAAGTCAAAAAAACAACCACAATAACAGCAACAATACTGTATAATTTTTTCTTATTTTGGATGATTTCTTTAATAATCATGATAAATATATTATATATTTATTTTAAATACAATTAAGCCTTTCACTAATATTTTTTGATAATTACTCAATCGCATTTTAAGCAACCGATCAACCAGTCGGTAAACCTTTACCTTCTAAGTATGTCAATAGGTTTGTTGCAAGTAGATTGCCATTAATGGCACGAACTGTACCATTTGCGGCCATTGCACTAAATGGATTCGTTGCACTGGTTCAATTTGGCAATGCATTTCAACCATCGAAAATAATTTCTTGGAACGAAGCGGCAAAAGCTGATCCAGCCGCAAATAGCGACGTACTAGCATTCGGACCGTAGAAAACGACTGATGTTAGCGATGAATCAATAAATGATTGATTTATCGATGTTACAGTGCTCGGGATCGATAATTTACCAGTCAGATTAGCACAATTTTGAACAATGCCAATTTGAATTGTCGTCACCCCTTGTGGAAGTGTTAAATCACCGGTTAAATTTTGGCAACCAGCAAATGCATATTGCCTAATCAGTTTAATATTATTTGGAATAAATAAATTTCCCGTAAAAGCACAATTTTTAAAAGCACTATCGGCAATTTCTTGCATATTATTCGAAAGGCGCAAATTACCGGTGAATCCGGCATTTACGAATGCTCCAGCTTCAACTGAAGTTATACTATCGGGCAAATATAGATCACCAATAAAACCGCTTGCATCAAATGCGGAATAACCAATTGTTTGGACTGAACTACCAATTTGTAAATTACCGCCAAAATTAATTGTTCGAAATGACGATGGATCGATCTTTGTTACATTATTTGGAATAATTAAATCACCACTCAACGATGAACAAGCCGCAAATGCTTGATTTTCAATTATTATTAAAGATGTTGGCAATGTCAGTGATCCAATAATTGTTAAATTATTCATAAAAGTTGTCGCGCCAATTGTCGTTAGAGCATATAAGCGATCATTTGCTGGATTACGAATTAACGATGGAAAAATTAAATCTTTTGCCCCATATTTATTTTGGCTTGAGATCCGACATGTTCCGCGAATTGCCCCACCGGTTGGTTCAGTAAATTGAACTGTTAAACTACCCGATTGATAACCTTTCCAATTTGTTCCATTCTCATTAGCAATATAATTTGTTGGATCAAGATTTGATGGATCTAGTCAAGTAATTGGCAAGGATTGATCTCATAGATAAAATAAAGCTTCAGTCGCAGTTAATGCACCATTAATTGATCGCACGATTCCGGTTGCTTGCATGTTTGCAAAGATACTAGCGAGCGCTCACTTAGGTTCGGAATTTCAACCATCAAAAATGATTTCTTGAAAATAACTTGGTGAAAAATTTGTGGCACCAGTAAATAAGTTACTATGCGTATTTTCCCCCATAAATGCTAATGCTGCAAAATAAGAATAACGAAATGATTGATTAATTGTTTCTACGGCATTTTTAATCACTAATTTTCCGGTTAATCCCGTACAATTTTTAACAATACTATCGCCAATAATTCGTAAGCTATCTGGCAAGATTAGATCACCAGCAAATCCAGTGCACGCTTCAAATGCTTGTGCTTGAATTTGTTCCACACCTTCAGGAATAACTAAACTCCCACTAAAAGTACAATTATAAAAACTTTGTGCCGGGATGATGGTTAGATTATTTGAAAGTTGCAATTGTCCAGTAAATCCCGCATTCGCAAATGTATTACTTCCGATGCTAGTCACACTATCAGGAATAATCAAACTACCACTAAAATTATTTCCATCAAATGCGGAAGCACCAATGGTTGTTAGATGATTAGATAAAGTTAAATTTCCGTCAAACAAAATATTGGAAAAGGCATATTCTCCGATCGTTGTAACACGACGAGGAATCGTCAGATTTCCCCTAAGGCCAAGACAATTATAAAAACTATAGTTACCGATTTTTTCAAGTGGTGTTGGGAAAGTGATTTGACCAGTAAATAAATCATCATTGCTGAAAGCATTTGTGCCAATTTCAACAAGGGTATATAAACGATTATTTGCGGGATTTTGAATTAAGGAAGGGAAGATTAAATTGGTTGCTGCGTAACTATTATTGTTCGTAATTCGGCATGTTCTTCGCGTATCATTACTGGTTGGCTCAATGAATTCAACATTTAAACTGCCAGATTGATAATTCTTTCAATTGGTTCCGGTACTATTACCGGCATAGGCAGTCGGATCGACGTTAGTGGGATCAAGTCACCCGATCGGTAATCCTTTTTCCCATAACGCGATTAAAGCATCACTCGGCAATAATTGACCATGAGTAGTTTCCACAACTCCCGTTGGTGCCATTGTTTGAAAAACATCATTATTGGCTCAGGCCGGAACACTATTTCATCCATCAAAAACAATTGTTTGAAATGTTGTTGAAAAGTTTTGTGTTCCGTGAAATAATGTGGCTGGTGAATTCGGTCCAGAAAAAACAACTGTTGATAAGTACGAATGACTGAATGAAGCATTGATTGAAGTAACAGTGTCCGGAAGAATCAGTTTTCCAGTTAGTGCAGTACAATCTCGAACAATATCTCAATCAATATTAGTTACGCTATTTGGAATTACTAAATCACCAGTAAATCCTGCACATCCTTCGAAGGCAAAACCTTTAATTTCCTTTACACAATTAGGGATATTTAAACTTCCCGTAAAACCGCAATTGACAAAGCCTGATTCAGGAATTATTTCGAGATTATTTGAAAGTTGTAATTGACCCGTAAATCCAGCATTAGCAAATGCGGAGTAGTTAATTTCAGTTACACTATTTGGAATAATTAAATTACCAGTGAAATTGTTTTGTTCGAATGCTGAATAGCGAATTGTTTCGACGTGATTACCAAGCTGTAAAGTACCATTTAAACCAATTGCCCGAAATGCCGATCAACCAATTGTTGTAACGTTATTTGGAATAATCAAATTTCCTCGAAGTGATTTACAATTTGCAAATGCTTGCCCACCAATTATTTCTAATGATGTTGGTAAAGTAATTGAGCCAGTAATTGTCAAATTGTCGGCAAATGCATTTTCGGCGATTTCAACAAGTTCATATAAAAGATTGTCCACCGGATTTTCAATTAATGTCGGAAAAACTAAATTCGTTGCTGCATAATTATTATTACTAATAACGACGCATGTTAAACGCGAATCATCGTCTGGTTCATGTTCGTTGAATCGAATATTTAAACTACCAGATTGATAACCTTCTCAACTTGTTCCGTCTGCATCACCGTTATAATTTGTTTGATCCTCAATTGTTCGATCTCATTTAATAAAAAATATAAAACTGATGATACTGAAAATGAGCGCAACAGTGGCGATTAAAATATAAAGTTTTCGTTTACTTAATGATATTTTTTTAATAATTTGCATTACAAATATATTATATATTTATAAAATATATCGCCTTATTTAATAATATTTTGTGCGGTAATTACTCGCGATCATCTTTAAGCAGCAGTTCAGCCGTTAGATAAACCAAGATTTTTTAAAATATCTAACGCAGTTCCAGCAAGTAAATTACCGTTGATTGAGCGAACTATTCCATCATTGACACTTAGATATGCAAATGCATTTTGCGTATTTCAATTTGGCGGCGAATTTCAACCATCAAAAACGAATTGAGAAATATTTGATCCGCCAAATACCGCCATCCCGCTAAATAATGATGAGTGTAAGTTTTGACCTAAAAATATTACTGATGTTAAACTGGTATAACGAAATGATTCGGTAATCGAAGTTATTGTATTTGATAAAACCAATTTACCAGTAAGACCATTACAATATTTTAGAATATCCACGCCGATAGTATTCACGCCACGCGGAATAATTACATCACCAGTAAAACCGATACATCCACTAAACGCTTCAGTTCCAATCGTGGTGACACCGTTTGGAATAATTAGCTCTCCCACAAGTAATGTGCATGCTTTAAAAGCGAAGGACCCGATTGTTTTTAATGATGATGGTAAAGTAATTGTGCCAGTAAGCAAAATATTATCTTCAAATGCGGCAGAACCAATTTCGACAAGCTCGTATATAAGTTTATTTGTTGGATTTTGAATTAACGATGGAATAATTAGTTCATTTGCCGCATAGTACTCATTGAATTCAGCAATTCGGCATGTTTTTTTATTATTGGTTAAATCGTCAAAGTTAATCGTTAAATTACTTGCTTGATAACCTTTTCAATCTGTTCCATCTGCATTACCGACATAATTGGTGGGGTCATTGGTCCGATTTCATTGGATGTTAAATGCAAAAGTTAAAATTGCAAACAACAATGAAATAATGATAATTCCACTATAAATGTTCCGTTTATTTTGCAAGATCTTAATAATTTGCATTATAGTTATATTATATCGATTTACCATCTAATTTTCGAGATGAAATTAAATTAATTTAGCGAATTATTTTTGTTTTAATTGCGAATTAGTTATATAATCAAAATATGCAATTAAAAAAATTAGCACTAGTCGGATCAGGAATTATCGCAGTTGTTACAGCCGGAGTATTATCAACCAATTGTGGAAGTGATATCGTTGATGTCGGTACATTTAATAAACAACTGGTTTCAGGAAATGGTGCATCTGTGCAACCAGTTGCTGATTTTAAAACAGATGTAAGCACTGCAGTCGGTAGCACTTTAACTGTTTCGGCTTATTATTATAGCAATCAATCATCTGATTTTACTGGTGGAGCTGAAGGTATTTT
>JAITFD010000048.1 GCA_031281575.1 Mycoplasmataceae bacterium
GTGTTAACATACGATAATACCGCATTATCAACTTCATCAACTACCGCTAATCCAAAATTTAAAGTTAATGGTACAGACGTTACTAGTGGAATTAGTTGAAGTATAAATCCTGGTGTAGCAACCAATACTACTTTTGTGAACGGAGTATTAAAAGTGATCGGTAATATTGCTAATACAACTTCTTATGCAATTACCGCAACTTACAACAATTATACCGCACAAGCAAACGTGACCGTTAATGGTGTTCCACCGGCGCTCTTTAGTTTTTTCACGCTACCAGAAAAAGCCGCGGGTAATCTTGTTGTCATTCGAAATTTCACGTGCGGATATTGACAAGGGCATAGTATTAGTTATCGTTCTGGTTACTGTATTGCTGACATTAGTTTTCGTAATCAAAGTAATCCTGAACAACTTGATGTAAATGTGATGAATTATTCAATTTACAACAATCTTGATGTATACCTTGTAATATCAGGAAATGATAAGGGTGCAGTTGTGATTAAATGGTTGGGCTGATGTCCGCAAGGTACATTACAATTAGTTAGTAATAAAGCCGCTGGAGCTACAATTGGTGATAGTTATTCTGGTACGCTATCTGCTGCATTTAATAAAACCCCATATGGCACAATTTGATAAAATCGCTTAATTGTTCTTTCAAACTATTTAATTGCGGTTGACTGGTTTTGGTTTACGATTTGGATCGTGTCCTTCGGTTTCTTATTTAGCGGAAGCTAGTGGTTCATTTATCTAATTGAACATACCGGTCAATGTTTTATCTTTATCGACTAATTCTTAATCAATCATCATTATTTAATGATCATATATAATTAAATATATGCGTAACGGGGTTAATGTATTCAGCGAAATTGGCCCATTAAAAGAAGTCGTTGTTCAATGCCCGGGCCGCGAATTGGAAAACTTTGATATCGCTAAACGCGACAAATACTTAATGGACGGTGATATTGATTATTTAGAAGCAATTCGGGAACATAAAGCGTTTGTTAAAATTTTAAAAAAATATGCAGTTCGGGTTTATTATTTCGACCGACTTTTTAGTTATGCTTGAAAAAAAACTGAATTAAAATATAAGAAACGTTTTTTGCATAAATTTGTTGAAGAAGCAAAAGTTCGAAAAAATCACCGCCGTGCTGTTTATAACTATTTATGTACGTTAATTAAAAACCGTCATCGGGTATTAATTCGCAAATTAATTGAAGGTGTGACTTACCACAATATTGATCTTCATCGCCAAGGATTCGTTGCCGATCCATTAGATAATATCTATTTTCAACGTGACACCTATTCAAGTATCGGTAATACGGTTTCAATCCATCGGATGAAATATCACATCCGTCAACGCGAAAGCTTATTATCGGAATTCCTTTTTAAATTTCATCCGCGCTTCAAACGAATAAAGAAAGTGTATTCACGAAATGAAAAATTAGCAATCGAAGGTGGCGACATTTTTCCTTACAATCAACAAACATTAGTGGTTGGTGTGAGCGAACGAACATCACTTAATGCTATTTTAAAACTCGCAAATAATCTGAAAAAGAGTCGTTCACCTTATCAACAAATTGTCGCAATTAATGTACCAAAGGCAGGAAGATTAATGCACCTTGACACATGGCTAACGATGGTTGATTACGATAAATTCATTTATTCGCCAAACGCTGTTAAAAATTTTAAATTTTGAATTATTAATATTCGAGCAAAGAAGATTGTTCCTGAATTAATTAAAAATGCCACACTTAAAGGTGTTTTAAAAATTATTTTTGGTAATCGTTTTAAACCGATATTAATTCCGGTGGGAAATAATAAGAATAAATTTGTTGTTGATCGTGAAACAAAATATGATGGAACTAATTATTTAGTAATTCGACCAGGATTAGTTGTTGGATATGATCGTAATCGTGAAACAAATAAAGCCTTAAAAAAAGCCGGCGTTCATGTGCTAGCGTTCCGGGGCGATGAACTATCACTCGGCGAAGGTAATGCACGTTGTATGAGTATGCCAATTTGACGAAGTAATTGAGGAATTAATGAATAAACTACTAACCGGTCGCAACTTATTACGCATTCGTGATTTACAACCAAACGAAATTAGTTATTTAGTCGATTTAGCGCAGAAGATCAAAAAACATCGATTAGGTCATTTTAAAAACACGAAGCATAAAAAAGCCGTATGTTTTTTTTCGAAAAGTTCATCACGAACTAAGTCAGCATGAGAAGTTGCTTGTTTTGAAATGGGGATGGGCAGTTCTTATAATGATGCAAATTCTTCCCAATTAGGGATTAAAGAATCGATTCAGGATAGTGCCGAAGTTTTTAGTCGATTCTATGATGTGATCGGTTGAAGATGTATGAAATATGCCGATATTAAATTATTATCTGAACATGCCGGTGTACCAGTAATTAATTTATTATGTGATCAAAACCACCCCACCCAAGCCATTTGTGATTTATTAACAATTAAAGAACATTTTGGCACAATTAAAGGAGTTAAATTAGCCTTTGTCGGTGCATGTAATAATAATGTTGCGCGAAGCTTAATTGAAGGTCTCCTATCCTTAGGCGGACATTATGTTGGGATTGGACCGCGTGCGGTATTTCCTGACCAAAAGGAAATGAAGTTTTATCAAGCACTGGCAAAACAATCAGGTGGTTCGATTAAGTTTAGTACCAAAATTAGTGACTTAAAAGGTTGTCAAGTTATTTATCAAGATGTGTTTTTAGATTTAGGTGAATCGACAACACTTTGACCAACACGTTTGAAATTATATCAAGGTTATCAAGTTAATCAGCAAGCAATTAAATATGCCCATAAGGATTTCATCTATATGCATTGTTTACCAGCAATCAATGGTTCCCCATCGAATTATGCAAACGATGTAAAAACGCATTTTGGTAAACAATTTCCTTATGTAAAAAACGGTGAAATTGAAGTGGCGGGTAGTGTCTTTTATTCAAAGCATGCCGTTGTTTATCAACAAGCGGTTAATCGTTTATATGCCATTAAAGCGATCTTTGCTGCAGTCATCAAATAATGAAAAAACGGATTGTGATCTCAGTTGGCGGTAATGCCTTAAGCAATAACCCCCAAGTTGATGCAAAATTATTAAAACCGGTTGCTCAATTAATTGTGAAATTATGAAAACAAAAATATCGGATTTTATTAACAACGGGTAATGGTCCGCAATGCGGTGAATTATATGATACATTTACTGATGCTAATCAATATAATAAAAAACATCAACAATTACCGTTAGATGAAGTTAATGCGATTAGCCAAAGCTATATCGGTTATCATGTTTTTAAAGCAATTTATACTGAAGGCGTGCGGCAAGGTATAACATTACCAGTTAATGTTTTTCAAACATATACATTGGTTAATGAAAATGATGTCGCATGAAAAAATCCAACGAAACCAATCGGTAATTTCTTTCCCACATTAGCCGCTGCCCAAAATGCTTATCCGCATGATAAAATTATTAGCGATGCAAACCGCGGATACCGGAAGGTTGTGGCATCGCCATTGCCCCAAAATTTTGTCGGCTTAGCCGGAATAAAATATGCATTTGCTAAACATCAAATTGCTGTCGCAGCAATTGGCGGTGGTGTTCCTTGTGTAATTAAACAACACGCTGTGATTGGTAAAGAAGGAGTAATTGATAAAGATTATTCAACTAGCAAATTGGCCCAATTATTAAACGTTGATCGTTTAGTAATTTTAACCGCCGTACCTGGCATCTATTTAAATTATGGTAAACCGAATGCCAAATTGATTGGGCGAATCACAATTGCTGAATTAGCCGAATTAATAAAGACGAATGATTTTGGTAAAGGTTCAATGCTGCCAAAAATTAATGCCGCAATTGCATTTGTCAAAGCAACCAATAAGATTGCAATCATTACTGATTTAAAAAATGCGGAAAAAGGAATCAATTTACTTAAAGGAACAATTATTACGCCTTAAAGATATTTATCAAATCCATGAAAATGATAAGTTTGAATAATGGTCATTAAAACATTTTTATCAATTGGTTGGAAACGATAAGTTTCCCAATTGATTGAATCAAGGACATCGCAATTAATTGTGGATAGAGCCTTACACATTACCGCATGTTCTTTTGAAGCAATAAATTTTGCTTTTTGACTTTCGGATAATTCATCAATATGTTCATAGATACCTTCGAGCGAGCCATATTTTAGAATTAATTCAGCAGCCGTTTTCGGACCAATGCCTTTTACCCCATTTAAATTATCCGATGCATCACCAGATATACCTTTAAAATCAGTCACATTTTTTGGCGTTAGACCATGAAATATTTCTCCAAAATTTTGGGGATTAACGGTTACGGTATCGCTGATTCCGGTTTTAAATAATGTCACAACAGTTAAATCGTTAACTAATTGCAACATGTCTTTGTCGGATGAAAATATTTCAACATTAATTTTTTGTTCATTCATAATTTTTGCGTACGAACCGATAATATCATCAGCCTCAAAACCGTCAATCTTTGTATAATTAATTTTCAATTGATCCATGATTTTATTAATGATTGGCAATTGCACAACCAAATCTTCAGGCATTGGTTTACGTTCGCCCTTGTATTCTTTGTATGTATCGTGACGATTGGTTTTTTTCTTTGCATCAAAAGCAATTAGCATATAGTCATATTGTTTTTGGTGAACAATTTTTAAAATAATTAATAAAAATAATTTTACGGCATTTAGAGGCGTTTTATTTTCGGATTTATAAAGTTCCAATTGTTTATACGATGCATAGTATACCCTGTATACTAATGAATTTCCGTCAATTACCAGCGCGGTCATGATCCTATAACAATATTATTATATCGCGATTCAAACATATAATAAACATAAGGCGAACAAATTTTCGATGAGTAATACAATTATCATTATCCTATTGATTGCTTTAATTTTGGTGATTGCGCTATTATTTTTTGTTGTTTTGCATCGTAAACAATCCACCACCGCACCGGTTACCGATAGCAAAGAATTGACTGATTTAAAAGACCTTGTTAGTCGGATCAAAGAACGAACTGATAATGTTGCAAACGAAGTTACGCGTTCGGGAAAAACGATTGACGATTTGCATAATCGTTCAACTAAAATTACAAATATTAATGATGAAGTTAAAAAATTAACGGATGTTTTTTTAAATTCAAAAGCACGAGGAAATATCGGTGAAAATATTTTGCATAATATATTAGAAGGAATTTATGGTACCCATTTCCCCGAATGTATTCAAGAACAATATATACCTGATCCGGAAAATTCAAATAATCGAATTGATGCGGTGATTAAAACGCCAAATCAATTAATTGGTATTGATAGCAAATTTCCCTATGATAATTACCGGAAATATATTGATGAAGCGGATAAGAAAAAATATCTCGATCTATTTAATAAAGATGTTAAAAATCGAATTAAAGAAGTCGAAAAATATTTTAATAAAGAAACAAATTTAAACTATATTATTCTTTATATTCCATCAGATGAAATATTTAATTTTATTAATGAGAAACTTTTTGAAACATACCTTTATGGAATTGCGAAAAACATTTATATCTGTTCAAGTTCCATTTTAGCACCATTATTAAGAATCATGTTAAATAATACACTGACCGCTAATTATGAACAAAAATTACAAAACAGCGTAGAAGTATTACAACAAATTGTTGATTTAATTGTTAAATTTTCGGAAAATTGAAATGATTATCAAAACGAATTGCTAAAATTGATCGATAAAAACCATAAATTAGTTAATGCCCAAAAAAATATTCTTCAGCATGCGACCGGAATCGTTTCGGATAAAGATAAGAAGAAATTATATTTGGCGAAGAAAACAGAATTAGTTGAAAAGGATCGTGAAATTAAAAAAGTAATCGCTGTTACTGAAGTTGACGCAGAAGTTGAATAATTTATTCAGTTCAGTCTTTAACTGGTCCACCTAGTTCAATCGTTTCTTTCGTTGCATCAACAACAAAAGTATCACCACTTGGTTGTTTAATTTTAGTTCGTTTATTAAGAATTATACCAGCAGCAATCGTTCCTGACCCACATGCCGTTTCGTAATATAACGTATTGACTTTTTGAACGAAAACATAGGGGTGGATATGGCGATTTGAATCGACAAAAATTAAGCCCGTTGCCGGACTGTTAATTTTAAATTTTCGCAATAATCCTCGAACATATTGCTTGCTCGCTTTTTCACGATAATAAATGGATGTTGGTAAAATCACAACATGGCAAATACCTGCCATTCTAACTAAATATGTATCGTATTCAATTGATTCAATCCCCTTGATTAGATCGGCATATTTAATAATAATTTTGCTACTTTTTGAATTCGCATCTCCGATTAGTTTAATACGATTAATTTCGATCACTGACTGTTTGTATTTATATTGTTTATGCATCAAATATGCAATACAACGGCATGCATTCCCGCAAAATTCTCCCCCCGCCATGGAAAAACGACAACGATTTTCTTTAATTTCTTGAATAAAACCAACTTGCTCACATTGCGGATGTTTATGTAAAATTTCATCATTAATCACCTGGTATTGTTCGCCGGGAACAACGCTTGTAACAATTGCCGTTAAATTACCACCTGGGTAAATTAATTGATATTGGTAATTAGGTTTATCCACACTTAATTAATTTGGACCTTAATTGATGGTCCCATTGATGAACACAAATAGATTTTTTGAATTAAATCACCTTTAATAGTGCTTGGTCGTTTTGTTTTAATAAAATTAATAAATGCCTCAACATTTTCTTTAATTGCTTTTTCACTTGCACTAACTTTTGCAATTCCAACATGAATGTTACCGTATGTATCAGTTCGGTATGAGTATTTACCTTTTAAAAAGTCTTGAGCAACATGAACTGGATTTGGTGTAACTGTACCAAGTTTGGGATTTGGCATTAAATTTTTCGGACCAAGAATCTTACCAAGTTTTGATAGTTCGGGCATGAATTTTGGTGTGGTAACGATCACGTCAAAATCCAACCAGCCCTCTTTAATTTTGGTAATTTGTTCACTACCACCAAATAATGTAATGTGGTGTTCGTGCGCTTTTTCTTTGGTTAAGTTATCGTCTAATACTAAGACACGAACTTTTTTTCCAAAGTAGTGCGGTAAAGCAATATTACCACGTAATTGTTGTTCAGCTTTGGTTGTATCTAAATTTAATTTCATGGTCAACTCAATCGTTCCATCAAATTTAGTAATCGATGTTTTTTTGACCAAATCAATCGCCTCATCTAATGGATAAACTTTCTTTGGATCGACCAATTTTTTTACATTTAAATATTTTTTTCCACGATGCATATTTTAATTCTTTTTTAACCTTTCTGTTTTTCGCGGAGTTAAATCAACATCTTTAATCTTAATCCCCATGTTTTTTGCTGTCCCAGCAACCATGCGTAATGCTGCTTCTTCATCGTATGCGTTCAAGTCGGGCATTTTATACTTTGCAATTTCTAATGCTTGTGCTTTAGTAATGGTTGCTACATTATCAGTTAATTGATTTTTTCCAGCTTTATCAATTTTTGCAGCTTTCTTTAATAAAACACTCGCGGGCGATGTTTTTGTAATAAAAGTAAATGATTTATCCGCAAAAGCTGTAATTACACACGGAACAATTTCACCATTACGTGATTTAGTTTGATCGTTAAATTGCTTAGTGAATTCAGCCATATTGATTCCAATTGATGCTAATGCTGGACCAGGACGAGCTTGTCCTCCGACTAATTGAATCTTGGCGATTCGTTTGATTTCTTTTTGTTTAACAGCCATAAAGTATTAACAATAATCTTGGCGTAGTACGAACGAGTTGAACTCTCCCACACGCTGTTATGTTAATAATATTATATATGATACTAGCATAAAATCGATTGATTCGCCATATCTTTAATCAATCAAATTGCTTTTTATTAATTCTAAAATGGTAATTACGAATATGCTTTAATATTTATTAAATTAGGAAAAATAATCGGTCAATTTGAATGTTTTATTTTTTTGTAGTATAATATACATATATGGCAATCGTAAATACCGATGTGATCGCTAAATTAAATGACACCGATGCTCAATGAGAGTGATTAGGTAATTTAATTGGTGCTGATGCAGCTAATGCAGTTAAAACAACATTTGACATCGTTATTTACGGAATCATTGCTTACATCGTTATTATTCAGTTAATTCGTTTATTAAATAACTTCAACAACCGTAATGCTGAAGACCCTAAAGCTCGTCAAGAGGCACGTGAAAACATTAAAGCATCAGCATTCGTTATCGTAATGGTTGGATTAGTTGGTGGATTTGGTTTTACAGCTTTATCATTCTTCGTGTTCCAAAATATCGGAACCTAATTTGTTATTGTTCTGGAATAATAACAAAAAACATTTATCATGGAATCAATAGTTATTATTTTATTAGTCATCGGAGTTATTGTTTGACTTTGAATGCGCAAAAAGAAAAAATCACGCAAAAGCATTGTTTCAACACGGAAAAACAAAGACGAAGTTTGAAAAGTAATTAAAGAATATTTAAAAAAAGAAAACAAACAAGGAATGGAAATTGTTGATACATATGTTGCAAAACGTAACAAAGATAATTACATTGATCCGCATCTATCGCCTTATTTACGTAATAAAGTCAAAGCGGTAATCGATATTCGTAATTGACAAAACAAATCAAAGAATAAACAGATTAATCCGAGTGAATTTTCGAAAGCACAAAAATATGTTGTCTGTTTTCAAACGAAAAACAATAAAACTGGCATTGTTAATAAACCAGAAGCATTTGAATGTACGGTTGAACGAGTTCCGATTTCGAAAAAAGAATTTTCAAATAAAATTGTGATTAATCATACATGTGATTTTGAAAAAGAAATGGAATGAATCGCTTACGCCCGTGGTGTTGAATTGCGGCAAAACGATCAACAAAATGCAAAAGTTGATTTGCAAAAATATCGTGCCGAACGAATTAAATTGATTAACGAAGAACGTGATCTATTAAAAAAACAATCACAAGCTAATGCCGGCAAATAAAATAATTTTTTTTGGAACACCAACAATCGCCAAAATGATTTTAAAAACATTAGTTGAATTAAAATACGATGTGGTAGCCGTTGTCACACAACCAGATCGTCCTGGTAATCGCAACAAAATTTTTTATTCACCAGTTAAGCAATACGCAATTGAACAGCAATTGAAATATTTTCAACCCGAAAAAGTTAGTTCAATTAATGCGGAATTAGCAAAATTCGATGCGGATCTAATTTTAACATGTGCATACGGATTATTAATTCCCGATTCGACTTTAAAAATTCCGCGTTATCATGCGCTTAATATTCATCCGTCATTATTGCCGAAATATCGTGGTCCTAGTCCGATTAATTTTGCGATTTTTAATAACGATAAAATTACTGGTACGACATTAATGTTAATGACAAAAGAATTAGATGCCGGCAATATTGTCGCTCAAGTTGATGTAAAAATTGATCCCCGTGAAACCTATTCATCTTTAATTGATAAATTAACTAATGCATCAATTGAATTAATTAAAAAAAACATTCCTAAATTATTTTCAGATCAATTAATTAGTCAGCCGCAAAATGCAAAACTAGCAACTTTTACAACAAAAATTGATGCGCAAATCCAAAAGATTAATTGGCATCAGTCGGCAATAAAAATTGATGCATTAATTCGCGGTTTGTATGATCAATATCCAGCTTTTTCCATTTATGAAGGAATGCAAATTAAAATTTTACACGCCGAAGTTGCAACAATTTCGCCAACAAATTTACCTGATGGTTCTATAATAAATATAGGACGTGTCGGAATCTTAGTAAAAACGGCTGATGGTGGCATTTTAATTACTGAATTACAATTGCCATCAAAGCGGCCAGTACTGGTAAAAGATTTATTAAATGGCCGACACTGTTTTAAGGAACAAACACAGTTTAATTAAGCATGTTATCACAAGTTATTAATATTAACGAAACAATCAAAGATTTAGAGCGCCGTGGTCTTAAGATTACGGATTATAAATTATTGCGATACTATATTGCTAATTTTAATATTAATACATTTTTGGTGGAATATAAAGATTTTTTTCTTGATGATAATGGTCGCTTTGATAACGCAACATCGGATGATTTAATTAATCTATATCGTTTTGATCGTGATTTTGGCAATCACTTATTACGGGAAATCTTAGTATTAGAAAAAATTATTAATACAAATGTAGTTTATGCCACGATCAATTATTTTCATTTAAAAGATCGTTGTTTGCTTAAATTAGATAAAAATCGTTTAAAAGAAGAAGTATTGCCCAATTACATTTATATTGACCCCCCATTATCGTTTGAACAACTATTAGTTAAAATGATTCGTTATTTAGATGCAAAGAAAAACACCCGTTTATTAATTGATCATAATTGTAAGGATCAAATTTTCAAGTGAAAAAATGTTCCGCTTGATATTATGTGTTTATCGTGATCGTTTGCAACGACCTTTTCATTTTTTATTTCATTAAATACAAATATTAAGGATCTTGTTTTACAAAATTTAAATATTAATAGTAAAAATGTGATTGGTTTTTGTGATTTAATTAAAAATGTTATCAATATTCGAAATTTAATTTCGCATAACATGGCGATCTATGAAGAAGATATTAAATATCAATCCGATAATTTAAAATCATTTTATTATGATTTAACTGGCGAAAAAATTGATGGTGATTTTCGTTTACCACACATCATCGTGTGTATTGCAAAATTGTCAGGATATTCTGAACTTTACAATAAAACCATCAAACAAATAAATTTATTAAATATTACGGATAAACATAAACAAAAAATTCTCGAACTATTTTCACTATAGTGAGTCAAGATAATCTTGCAAAATCACCACTGCACTAAATTTGTCCTTGTGTTTTTTAATTTGACTACTTTTTAAACCAAGATTAAATTTTAAATGTTCGGTTGCTTTTTTTGTACTGTTTCGTTCATCCCATAAAAGCACATTTTGATGGGGAAAAGCATCTTGGACTTGTTTAACAAAAAAACAAACTTGATCAGTTCATTGCGAATGAAGACTATTTAATTTCAATGGATAACCAACAACGATTGTATCAAATTTTCCGTATTTTAGAATGATATTTTTAATTGCTTCGAGATATTGATTAGTTACAAATGCACTAAATTTTAAATTTGCAATCGGGCTAACAATTGATTTATTTTCATCAGTAATTGCAACGCCTAAAGATTTTGTTCCGATGTCAAGTCCTAAAGCACGCATTAATCTTTTCGGTTGCTATCAGTCTTTTTTGTTGTTTCTTCGCTAGGTTGAGCTTCAATATCCGGTTTATTTACACCATCAGAACTAATATCTCAACCACGTTGTGCTTCATCAAATGTTGGTGGCGTTACATCTTCAACTTGCGCATCAACTTTAAATGTTTTGACACTCTTTTGATTTTGCATTTCATATTCACGACGTTTTTGTTCAACACGCTGATAAAAATCTTTATTATTAATCCCTTTTTCGTAAATATGTCGGTTGGCACGGATTTGGAAAAACAATAACACAAAAAGAATTAAAAAACCAACACCGATAAATATTCCACCAACAATTGCTAAATTACCTTCTGCTCGAAACAAGACATCAATACAAATAAATCCCATGCCAACCATGATTAACACAGCGATTGATGAATACAGTTTGCTATTTCGTCCGCGCGTAAGCAAATCTAATTCAGCAAAAATCGAAGTGTCACGGCGTTTATTTTTTTTGTTTTTACCGAGTCCGAACATCTCATTAATATTATATATTAATAATGGTAGATATAATACAAATATGACACTCCATTGTAATCCCCACGTTGCATTAATTGATGGAATTAAAAACAAAAACGATAACATAAGTGAACTTTCTTGATTGACATTAAAAACAATCAATGCACTAAAGAAAAATCAATATCATGCCTATGCACGAACTTTGCTATTGGTTTCAGAACGACCTTACATTACGCAATCAGAATTATTACAACATGAATGTTTTTCCCGACCGCGAATTTCAAAAATTATCAAAGAATTAGTTAATAAAAAATTTATTCTCACAAAAAAAAATCCGAAAAATAAAAAAGAATATTTTCTCCTTATTACTAAATCGGGGAAGAACTTTATTCGTGAATTTATGTTCAATTTACAAGAACAATTTAAAAAAGCACTAACGGGATTTTCAAAAAGCGACATTGCGATCTTTAAAAGAATTTTAACAAAAATCCTAAAAAACATTTCAGAAACAAAAAAATAATGTATAATCATATTAACGACGTTAACTATTATGCTACGTTATTGTAAAAAACGCGATATATTGCTGATTCTGATTATTGCTATATTTTGTTTTTGTGCTGCATATACGACAATTTTAACACAAGAAAATTTAGGTGATTTTGTTGGAATATTAAGTAATGATGGTACAAATGAACAAAAAATGGCCGAAGTTTGAACAACATTATGATGAGTTTTAGGATATTTAGGCGGAGCAATAGTGTCAATGATTATTTCGGGATTTTTTAGCGCATTTTATACTGCAAAATTTTGTGAACGAATGCGTCTGTCGATTTTTAAAAAAGTAAACGATATGTCATTTAGCGATGTGGGAGAATTTTCGATTCCGAGTTTAATTACCCGTTGTACAACCGATGTTCAACAAGTGCAAGAAATGTTGTCGTTTGGCAGAATGCTATTGACTGCAATATTTACTTTAATTGTTGCATTTTGACGGATTGGTGTCATAAATCTTTCATTATCCGCAATTAGTATTACCGCGATGGTCGCTTTGATTCTTGCGATCTTTGTTATTTTAATTATCGTTTTGCCAAAATTAAAGAAAGTCCAATATGCGACTGATCGACTTAATCTTGCGGCGCGTGAAAGTTTATCGGGTATTCGGGTAATTCGTGCATATGATGCCGAAAAATACCAAGCAAATAAATTCAGTTTAGTTAATAAAATGTTTTATCATCTAAATGTGTTTGTTAACCGTTGTACGGGATTAATGTTTCCGTTGATTGCTTTATTTATCTCTGGTATTACACTAGCTTTATATTGAATTGGGGCATTTTTTATTGATTCTGGTGCATTAAGTGCAACAACCGGAATTGAAGACATTGCAAAATTTAATTCAATTACTATTTCCATCTTATTTGCTTTATTAATGTGTATTATGTTCTTCGTAACATTAGCACCAGCGATTGTTTCATTAAAACGAATTAATGCCGTAACTAATGCAAAATTAGAAATTAATGATCCAGCTAAACCCGCGCATTTTAAACCAAGCGGTGATTTAGAGTTTCGTAATGTTTCCTTTCGTTATAAAAACGCCGATTCGGATGTTTTACATAATATCTCATTTAAGATTAAAGAAGGACAAACTGTTGCGTTTATTGGTGCAACTGGATGTGGGAAAACATCATTAATGGATTTAATTCCCCGCTTCCACGATGTAACGGCTGGTGAAATTTTAATTAATGGTGTAAATATTAAAGATATCCGCCAAAATGATTTGCGGGATGCGATTGGCTATGTGCCCCAAAAAAGTTTTTTATTCGCTGGCACCGTTGCGCATAATATTAAATATGGCAAAAACATTTCCGATCAACGAATGTTAAAAGCAGCACAAATTGCTTGTGCGTGAGATTTTATTAAAAAATTAGATAAAAAATTTAATGCGAATGTTGCATCTGGTGGCAAAAATTTTTCGGGAGGTCAACGCCAACGAATTTGTATTGCTCGAGCATTGGCCCTTGAACCGAAAATTTTTGTTTTTGATGATAGCTTTAGTGCACTGGATTATAAAACTGATCAAATTGTGCGAGAAAATATCCGGCGTGAATTACCATCAATTACTAATGTAATTGTGGCACAACGAATCGGGACAATTCTTAATTGTGATCAAATTTTTGTTTTGGAAAAAGGTAAAATTGTTGGTCATGGAACGCATGATCAATTGATGCATTCATGTCCAACTTATAAGGAAATTGCTTATTCGCAATTATCAAAAGAAGAATTAGCAAAAATTACGAAAGGAGCGCAAAATTAATGAAAAAGAAATTATCAATCCAAAAAACGAATTTAATCGCCAGCACTCAAACGTCCAAAACATTTGGTAATCGTGGGCGAATTGTCCAAAAGCCGACGAATATTAAGGTAACAATGAAACGTTTGTTTAAGAATTTAGGGGAATGAAAGTGACCAATCATTGTGGGAATTTTCTTTACATTGATTCAAACGGTATTATCGGTAATTGGCCCAACATATTTAAAAGAATTAACGAATATCATTCAAACATTTGCTTTCGCGAAAGCGGCTGGTGGGAGTGGGATCGGTCCATATTATGATGATATTATGTTCTATGGATTTTTATTAGCGGGACTATATTTAGTGAGTTTTTTATCGGGCTTTGTGGCGAATTTTATTTTGGCAAAAACTAATCAAAAAATTTCGTTTTCATTACGAACCAAAATTATTTATAAAATTAATAATATGCCGTTAAAATATTTTGATTCACACCAAAGCGGTGATGTCTTAAGTCGCATCACCAACGATACAACAAACATTAGTAAAGGTTTATCGCAATCATTAAGTCAAATCTTCCAGGCTTTTATTATGTTATTTGGTGTGACCATCGCCATGTTTGTTGTTTCGTGACAAATGGGCTTAACGGTAATTGCCATTTTACCGATCGCGATGGTTTTATTTCCGATTGTTGCGAAATTACGTCAAGGTCATGCCGTGGCGATGCAAGAAAATTTAGGGATTTTAAATTCCCATGTGGAAGAATCATTTACTGGACATAACATTATTAAAGCATTTAATAATACAAAAATTACATGTGAAGAATTTGAACGCAAAAATAAAAAATTATCCCGTAGTAATTTCTTCGCGGATTTTTTTATGCAATTATTTTTCCCGATCGGTAATTTAATTCAATTTTTATCAATGGCGGCGGTTTATACGGTTGGAATTATTTTAATTATTAATAATGTGATTACATTTGGTGTGATGATTTCATTTATTATTTATGCCAATTTATTCCAACAACCATTTCAACAATTTGCCCAAATCATTGGTAGTATGCAAACAGCTTTGGCTGGAGCGGAGCGAGTGTATAATTTTTTAGATGAAGAAAATCAAACACCAGAACGACCAAAATTACAAAAACTTGATCGGAAAAAATTACGCGGTGAGGTTGAATTTGATCATGTTCGATTCGGCTATAATCCCAACAAGATCATTATTAAAGATTTCTCTTTGCATGTTAAACCCGGACAAAAAATTGCCATTGTTGGTCCAACTGGTGCAGGAAAAACGACAATCGTTAATTTAATTATGCGCTTTTACGAAATTAATCACGGTGCAATTAAAATTGATGGAATTGATACGCGCGATTTATCACGGAGTGATGTCCGAAAACTGTTTGGCATGGTTTTACAAGATACTTGATTATTTGAAGGAACAGTTCGAGAAAATATTGCTTATGTTACCAATGCCACTGATCGCCAAATTGTGCAAGCAGCAAAAGAAAGTTATGTTCATCATTTTATTAAAACACTGCCACATGGGTATAATACAAAACTTGACGATAATACATCGGTCAGTGCCGGTGAGCGACAATTATTAACAATTGCCCGAGCAATGGTGCAAAACTCGCCAATGCTAATTCTTGATGAAGCGACTAGTTCGGTTGATACACGAACGGAAATTTTAATTCAAAATGCGATGGATAAATTAGCCAAAGGGCGAACTTCATTTGTGATTGCCCACCGTTTATCGACAATTCGTAATGCTGATGTCATTTTAGTTTTAAAAGCTGGTGATGTCGTTGAGCAAGGTAGTCATGAACAACTATTGGCTAAAAATGGGATTTATGCGGAATTATATAATAGCCAATTTAGCGAAGAGCAGGAATAACAACCCCGCCCTATCCCCAACCGTTACGAGTGCCACACCGACGGTGCAAATTAATGGGAGCACGATTAGTAATACCGCAAGTGGGATTAGTTGGGGGATTAGTCCGACCCAACAA
>JAITFD010000009.1 GCA_031281575.1 Mycoplasmataceae bacterium
CTAATTTACCAACGGAAGAAACATGAACAATGCCGGATCGATTAGGTTTGAATGGTAAAGTGTATGCATCAAAACCATTAAATGTAAATGGCAATATTATCGATCAATTTTGATTTGAATTTAAAAATGGTAAAGTGGTTAAGTTCGATGCTAAAAAAGGTAAAGAAACATTGGCACAATTATTAAAAACTGATGCCGGCGCATCTTATACCGGTGAAATTGCCTTAGTGCCAATTACTTCTCCAATTCATCAATCGGGTATTTTATTTTATAGTACTTTATATGATGAAAATGCCGCTTGTCATATCGCGCTCGGTGCATCATATCCCAATAATCTTAAAAATGGCACAAATTTAACCCGTCAACAACTAACAAAATTAGGTTCAAATGATAGTATTATTCATTGTGATTTTATGTTTGGCACCGAAGATTTGGTTATTCATGGTTATCAAGGTAAAAAACCACCTGTCCAAATTTTTAAAAACGGTAAATTTACAATTTAATTTAATCGGTGTTTGCGTTGGCGAAAGAAACTAATCGCAAAACGATGCACTTCTTCTTGAATATTAAATAAATAAAGATATAATCCGCTTTTATGATCTAAGGCAATTTTTTGCTCGCGATAAATAATGCCATCGGTTTTATGGTTGCGATCCTTATATAACCCAATGACCGGAATAATTTGATCAAGCTTAATTGTTTGCAGCGCTTTAATGGTGGCATTAACTTGATTGATGCCGCCATCAACAATAATTAAATTCGGTAATGATTGGCGTTCGGATAATGTCCGTTTATATTGGCGCGATACGACTTCGTTCATTGCCTGTGTATCGCCGACATTGTTTGCATCTTTGATAATAAATTTCCGATACAGTTTTTTATTAAATTCTCCGTTTGATAATGCAATCATTCCACCAACTTTTTCGGTGCCAAACAAATTCGACATATCAAAAACATTAATTAAATTTAAATTATCAATACCTAATAATTGTTTTAATTGTTCGAAAGCATCTTCATTTAATGCTTTTTGGCGTTTATATACTAAATAATCCGATTTAAAATATTGTTCGGCATTCGTATTTGCAAGCTTGATAATACTGATAAACTTTCCGGCTTTCGGATTAATAAATTTAATTTTATTTTGATAATTTAAATCACTTAAATATTTTTGTTCCAATGGCAAATATACTTGCTGTGGTAAGTTGAAATTATGCAAATAATAATCATTTAAACAACTGACGATCAATTCATCTAAATTATCATAGTACTCATTAATTAATTTATTGACCGTTAACAATTTACCGTTAATATAGGTATGAATAATTAATGCCAAGTATTGTTCGTGCGTGTATCAACCAACCACATCAATTTTTTCTTTTGCGCCAATAAAAACATTACTCGGATCATTTTTATTAATATAATTAATATTTTGAATTAATTCATAATATTTTTTTGCCATTTCAAAATCAAATTTTTCACTCGCTCGTTTTTCTTTTTCTTCCAGCATTTTAATAATTGATTTTGTTTTACCATTAAAGAAGTCATCGATTTGTTTGCGAATTTCATCGTATTTATTTTGTTCAACATTTTTAATACACGGTCCAAGGCATTCGCCAATGTCATAATACAAACAGCGTTTTTTCGGCAATTTATAACATTTACGTAACGGAAATAAATGGTTGAGTAATGTATAAATATCAAACTTATTAAAATTACTTGCGGCAAAAGGGCCATAGTATTTACCTTTATAAGAACGATAATTCCGGGTGTATAATAAACGCGGATCTTTTTCATTAGTGATAACGATATACGGATAGTTAAAACGTTCTTTTAATAAAATATTATATTTTGGCCGATGTTGGTTAATTAAATTTGCTTCCAACATTAACGAATCATTTTCGGTTTTTGTGACAATGAAATCTAAATCAGCAATGTGTGATACTAATACATTGGTTTTATAATTATTGCCTTTGGCATTAAAGTATTGATGCGTTCGATTATATAAATTTTTTGCTTTGCCAATATAGATAATCTCGCCGTGTTTATTTTTCCATAAATATACACCAGGTAATTTCGGCACATTTTGTAATTTAAATGCTAAAGCTTGTTGATCCATATTTTGATTATAAGTGGATTAAATATTAATAAAATAACACTTTTAATATAATAAAGATATGAAACGACTAAAAAAAACACCTATCGTCATTGCGACCACTAATCCCGGGAAATTGGCGCAATTTGCCGACTTATTTGCAAAATTAACTGATCGCTACGACATTGTTTCGCTAAAAGATGTTAAATATAAAAAAGCCATTATCGAGAATGGCAAAACATTTAAGCAAAATAGTTTGATTAAAGCACGAACTGTAAGTAAAGCATTAAAATGTATTGCGATCGCTGATGATAGTGGTTTATGCATTAATTCATTACATGGTTGACCAGGTGTTTATTCCGCTCGTGTCACTGGCGATCACGAAGCAAAAAGAATCGACGTCATTAAATGTGTATTAGAGAAAATTAAAAAGAAAAGTCATAAAGCAATCTTTGTTTGTGTAATGAGTTGTGTCTTTCCAAACGGAAAAGTGATCACTACCAAAGGTGTATTAAAAGGAAAAATTAGCGATCGTTTCTTTAATTTATATGGCGGATTAACTTACGACCCAATCTTTATTCCAAAAGGTTTTACTCAAACAATGAGTATGTTAACTGATAAAGAGAAGAATGCTATTAGTCATCGCGGAATTGCGGCAAGAAAATTGATCTTTAAGTTTAATAAGTATATCGGTAAGTTACAAGATAATAAATAATTATTTATTCTTGCAAATATGATTGAATAAACAGTGTTCACAGTTTTCGGTATTTTTATTGAATTGATGAAGGCGAATGGCGTCGAGTAATTTTTCAATATTTGTTTGAATATTAATTTCCGTATCAGTGTTGTCGATAATTTCATCACTAATTTGATCATTACGAACATTCAAAACATATCCTGACTGAATTTGATCGGAATTTAACAAATTGTATGCATATAAATATAATTCAATTTGAAATTTGTAATTTGTCGAATTAACATCCGAATTTGGTGTTTTAAGATCAATAATTTTTTTTGTTCCGTGATCATTTCAAATTAAATCAATTCGACCATTAATTAATACTTTAAAATCATTTTTAGTTTGAAAATTAAGTTCAAATGGCATTTCAACATTAAGATTATCGGCATCTTGTAAAATCTGATTAATGCGAACGTTTTTCAATCAATTAATAATTTCAGTTTTTTCATCATCAAAATTATTTGGCGAATCCATATATTCGAGATGGAAAGTTTTGTCAACGGCCGTTTCAATAATTTCATTAATTCGATTTTTACCAAATTGTTTTACTGCTGCTACAATTACTTCAACGCAATAATGCACTTCTTCACCAAAACCTTGTTTAGGATTAATTGGTGGTTGAAAAAAATACATGTTATTTAATAAAAACGCATATGGGCAATTCATATATTGTTGCAATAATGAATTATTCAATGTGATTGGTGCATAATCGCGTTTGTTTGCTCATGAATAATCAACAACACCCACGTTATTTTTGTAAATTGATCGATTATTAATCGCATCTAATGAGTCTTTAAAATTATGTGATTGAGGGGTTTCACTTCTTTTTTTACCGGCACATGTAATTGTTAATTTTACTCGGGCACGAGTAATTGCAATGTAAAATATATTTCGCTCTTCTTCATTCGTTGCATCATCGCTCTTTATCATTCCTAATGCAGTTTCTAATGCTAATTTAGCATCAGGAATTTCCTTAGTATTTTGCTTTCGCTCGACATTATCAACAATTATCACCGCAGTTCATTCTAATCCTTTTGCTTTATGAATGGTTGAAAGAGTAACCGCATTAATCCCCAATAACTGCGGATTGATTTGATTTTCTTCTGATGCTGTTGTGATGTGTGTTAGCATTGAAGCAACAAATGCATCTCATTTTTTATTAGGTAATAAACGATAATTTTTTGGATTGCTTTCAAATGTATGAATTGCCGATGAAACAATTCCAAGATAATATTTTTTAATTTTATTATCATTAGTGTCATCAATTGAATTAATTTTTAAATAACTAATTATATTTCAATAAACTTCTTGAATATTTATACGTTTATATTTAAGATTTATTAATTCATTTCGGAATGAATTAATGTAATTAAAAGTCGCTTCTAATTCTTCATTATCGAGTTGTGGATTAATTTTGCTTAAAATATTGATAATAAAAGTTTTTTCATTAAAATTCTCAATACTTTTACCATCGCAAATTTGTGTAAGAAATTCATTAAATTCTTTTTTATCATCAACACTAACAATTAATTTGTTATAAAAAAAATCAAAAGAATGTGTTTCATTTATATATTGAAAAATTATATACATAATCATAATTTCATTTTGTTCATAAATGGTTGTTGTATTATTTGAAATAAATGGAATTCCTGCTTCTTTTAATTTTTTAATAATTTTAATGTTTGTCTTGTTTGTCCGATATAAAACTGCAATCTGGTTGTAGTCAATTCCTGCGTTTTTATATAATTCAATTTGTTCAGTTGCAAATTTTATTTCATCATCAAATTCTTTAAACTCGCAAATTTTAATATCATTTATACTTCCTTGATGATTCGGAGCATTTTGAATATTTTTTTCGATCCGATTTTTATTATGTGAAATAATACTATTAGCGAATTTAACAATCACATCCGTACTACGGTAATTTGTATTTAAATTAAATGTTTTTGTATTTGGATGTTCGGTGCTGAAATTAATAATATATCGATTTGACGAACCACGGAATTGATAGATACATTGATCATCATCACCAACCAAAACGATTTTAATTCCTAAGTTAATGAATAAATTAATTAATTTATATTGAATGTAATTCACATCTTGAAATTCATCAATGTATAAATATTTAAATTTACTTTTAATTCAATTGGCGAATTTTTCATCAGTTTCTATTTTTTTGACAAAATATTTA
>JAITFD010000039.1 GCA_031281575.1 Mycoplasmataceae bacterium
AGTAATGAAAAGACTGAATTTCTATTTGGTGTAAAGAAGTGATGCAATTTTATAACGATATTATTCAAGACACAAATGATCATTATTTCATTGGTTTTATCACGTGTAAAGTAAATAATAATGAATATGAAATAATTGACGGGCAACAACGATTAACAACACTTTATTTAATTCAATTAGCTATAGGCGATGAAAATATTTTTAAACTTTGTAAAAAAATTAGGTACGAAAATCCAGAATGGAATGATTGACTAGAAAAATTTGAAAATCGTGTAAAAAGAAACGAAAAAATTGATGAAAATGATTCCAAAAATTACTACCAAAATAATATTATCTCAACATTAAATTATTTTAAAAAAAATAAAATTGAAAAAAAAATATTGGATAAATTGATAATCGATATAACCGATATGTCATACTTAGAAGGAGAAAATAATGAAAATATTAAGATTAAACTTGATAATCATATTGTTTTTGATAAAATTAATTCAAGAGGAAAAGCACTTACATATTTAGAAAAATTAAAAAATAGGCTGATTGCAATTACAATAAAATTAGGCGAAAAAAATAAAAAAATAGAAAAAGAAATTACGGAGGAAATAAAAAATATCACCGACTCATTCAACGATATATATGAAAATCTTGGAGAAATTAATACAAATGGATATGATGATAAAATGCTTTTTTCGCATTGATTATGTTATGAAGAATTTCATTATACAAGAAGCTATGCTAATCCATGAATAATTGAGTTATTCGATTTTTATTTCAATCTTCAACGAATTGATTTAAGTTTAGATAAAGACCAACAAGATCATCAAATTATAACTGATCTCAAGATTGAAATCGAAAAATCTAAATATAGTAAAACAAAAGATCGACTTACAGATAAAATAAAAACTATTCAAAAAATTTATCATTTTGTTCAAGGACATCCTTCCGCAGAAATGAAAAAAAATAATAAAGGGTGAGAGTTCGTGACAAAATATAAAACAATTAGAGATTATGTCAATAATGAATTAATGGAAAAACCAATCAATCAAAATGACATTAAAAATTATTTAGTATCGCTGAAAAAATTTAGTGAAAATTATTCTAAAATTTTTACATTAAAAGATTTAAAATCCAGTGAATTATTGCTCGAAGTTGCAAAAATTAAAGCCACAGAAAGTTACGGTAATTATTACGGCATTTGCGCTTGAATATTAAGCGAACATAAAAACATTTCCAATCAAATTAAATGCATTAATAAATTAAATAAGAAATTTCTATATGATTGTTTTTTATACAATAAATCAAAAGATACACCGGATAAAGAAAGTTTAATTGAGCCAATAAAAAAATTCATGAAAAATAAAAATGAAAATGTTTTTTTGAATGTGTTTGCAAAAATAGAAAAATATGACAAAAAAAATAAAAAAATAGATTTTAACTACAAAATTAATTTTTATCAAACTCATCATATTACTAAATGAATATTATTGAACTACGAATTATTCAGATCAAAAAAAGAAAAAAATAATTTTTATCACGATGTTGAAAAATTAATACGATATATAGATAATTTTAGCACACTTGAACATTTAATGGCAAAAACTAATAGCAGAAATGCAGGAATAGATGATAAAATAATAAATTATATTGGAAATTTAATTATGTTGCATATCGATACCAATGCTTTCCGCGGTGATAAAATCCTTCTTGATAATGCAGATACTAAAGGAAAAATTAATTTATCAAAAACCAATCAATCAAAATGACACTATGCAATGAATGACGAAAAATATGCATCACTAACCGAACGGTATATTGCTAAGAAATATAAAGAGTGAAACGAAGAGCAAATAAAGTTGTTTGCTAAAGATATTTGAAAATCACTTGACTTAGATCAAGATGAAAAAAATGAATTGATTGAACGAATAAATACTGATTTAGTAAAAAATAAATAAAATTATTATTAATATTTGTAATTAATTCATTCACTTTTTCTCAATCCCTTATAATATAAATGTTAGTCATGGCTGAACGTATCAATTTCCAAATTGATTACTTAAAAAGCATCAACCAAGCCAAGTTAATTTCACTATACCAAAAGAAAGTTGATACCATCTATCAACAAATTGATCAGAAAAAAGCAGTTGGATCAAATAATTGAATGGGTTGAAGAACATTAGCATTAAATTATCCGGCCGATTGAATTAAAAAGATTAAATGACAAATTGCTCAATGAAAGAAATTAAAAATTAAACAAATTGTCGTAATTGGGATTGGTGGGAGCTTTCTTGGTACTAAAGCCGCAATCGAAATGTGTTATCAAGATGTTAACGATGTCCAATTAATTTGAATTAACTGTTTAAGTCCGGATTATATTGCAACCCAAATTAAACGATTGAAATTTCCGTTTGGCATTGTCGTTGTTTCCAAATCGGGAACAACATTAGAACCAGCCGTTGGTTTTAAAATCTTTCAAACGGAATTAGCTAAATTCACAAAAAATTATCATCCATATATTACCGTTATTACTGATGCAAATAAAGGCATCTTGTTAAAACAAGCGCAACAACATCAATGATTTACCTTACCAATTCCCGATGACATTGGTGGGCGGTTTTCCATGTTGACAGCAGTTGGCATGTTTGTGATGATGTATGTTGGTTTAAATTATCAACAAATATTAAATGGTGCAAAACAAGCATACAATGATACACTTAAGCCAAATTTAACTAATAATAGTGCGGCATTGTATGCTTGTATTCGTCATTATTTATCAACCGTCAAGAAATGCCAATTTGAAAATATTGTTTTTTATGAACCGCATTTATATGGGCTTGGTGAACAATGAAAACAAATGTTTTGTGAATCAACTGGTAAAAAACATAAAGGATTATTTGAATCCGCATCAATTTTTACAACTGATCTGCATTCATTAGGTCAATATTTTCAAGAAGGCACACGCAATTTTTATACTTTAAACATTTATTTGCAAAAACCGCAAAATGATTATCGTTTAAATTTTAAAAATGATCCAAACTTCGGTTTTTTAAATGGAAAAAAATTATCAAGTATTAACCAAGCAGCATTTCTTGGTACATTAAAAGCGCATACTGAAGAAGGGAAGATTGATAATTTAATTATTGAATTGCCCAAAGCGAATGCCTATTATTATGGCTATTTATCCATTTGGTGTGCAATGGCCGTAGCAATTGAAGGATATCTGCTTAATCTTAATCCATTTGATCAACCAGGAGTTGAAGCATATAAGAAACGGATGATGGAAGGATTAAGACGATAATGAAAATTGCCATCTTAGCTTCGGGAGGGAATTCCCAAGCGATGAACAATACGATCATCACGATTGTTGATCAAGCAATAAAGAATAAAATTAAAGTCGAATTAATTCGGGATGGATATAAGGGATTAATTAATGAATGATTTATCCCGGCTGATCCAGTCTTTTTAGATAACTTTGTTAATCGGGGCAATGTTGTAATCGGTTCCGCTCGTTGTTTAGAATTTTTAAAACCCGAAGTACAAGCTAAAGCGGCGAAGATTTTAAAACAACATAAGATTGATGTTTTAATTGTGATTGGTGGGGATGGATCATATAATGGTGCATATAAGTTATCATTATTAGGTGCCAAGGTGATCACATTGCCCGGAACCATTGATAATGATATTGCTTCAACGGAATATTCAATCGGCTTTGATACATCGCTCAATCAAATTGTTAATTCGCTTGATGCCTTAAAAGATTCGTTTGGTAGTCATGACGGAATTTGTTTTTGTGAAGTCATGGGTCGCCATTACAGTGATCTTGCAATTCGTTCATGTATTGCTAATCATTGTCAAGCCGTTGTCACCATTGATAATGTTAAAACCGCTGCTCAATTTGCCAAAATTGCGCAACAAGCAATGGCCAATGGTGTGCGTGGTGTAATGTTTATTGTTACGGAAAACATTTATGGTAAAAACGGTTTACCATCACTTGAACAAATTGCCAAAGAAGTTGAAACAATCACGGGTAACGGTATGTGTCGAGCCGTGGTGCTAGCGCACATTCAACGTGGTGGCACAACTGTCGCTTCGGATCGATTTAAATCATCATTAATGGGTGCATATGCGATTACTTGTGTTAAAAATAATCAATTAAATGTCGCGATTGGTTTAAAACACGATGCATTAATTACCACGCCAATTGATAAAGCCGTAACAATGCCAAGAAAGAAACATAATTTTTATTTCTTAGAAGAATAATTATTTTTCTTCTTTATTATTGTGTAATTCATTACGCACAACCGTATAACCTTCAGATTTATAAACCTTTAATTCGTTCTCAATACTTTTTAAACGTTCATTTAATGTCGTAATTGTTGATTTATTTTGATCGTTAATTTCTCGTAATTTAACATTCTCACGTTCCGTGTTTTGATTTAATTCAATCGTGCGATTTAAATCATTGATAACTTCATCGTTAAAATGATCAACATCTTCCATATCATATCCAGCGTGTAAAGTTTTTTTAAATTTTTTATTTTCAATTTTGTTAATTAATTGTGTGATTGCCTTACTCATTATTGGTACCAATTACTATCTTTAATTATATCCAAATCAACAATTAAAATGCTTTTTCCACATAATATGATATAATATAAGTGTCAATAATGGCAAAAATTGCAATTAATGGATTTGGCCGAATCGGAAGATTGGCTTTCCAAGGCTTGTTGGATCAAAAAGGAATCGAAGTAGTTGGGATCAACGATTTAACAGATCCAAAAACACTAGCGCATTTATTAAAATACGATTCAGCGCATGGACCTTTTAAAGGAAAAGTCGCTCATACTGACGATTCAATTATCGTAAATGGGAAGAAAATTCGCATTTATGCTGAAAAAGATCCAAAAAATCTACCATGAAAAAAACTTGGTGTTGATGTAGTTATTGAATCAACTGGTCGATTTGTTGATCGCGAAAGTGCATCATTACATTTACAAGCCGGAGCAAAAAAAGTTGTAATTAGTGCGCCAGCTAAAGGTGATGGTATCCCAACTGTTGTTTACAACGTTAACCACAAAACTTTAAAAGGAACTGATACATTAGTGTCAGGTGCTTCATGTACAACTAACTGTTTAGCACCGGTTGCTCAAATCTTAGAAGATAAATTTGGAATTGTAATTGGTTGAATGACAACAACACATGCATATACTGCTGATCAACGTTTACAAGATGCACCACACTCTGACTTACGTCGTGCTCGTGCTGCTGCTGTTTCAATCATTCCAACATCAACTGGTGCAGCCAAAGCTGTTGGTTTAGTATTACCAGAACTTAAAGGTAAATTAAATGGTACAGCTAACCGTGTGCCTTGTATTACTGGTTCATTAGTTGATTTAACTGTTAAATTAGCTAAACCAGCAACTGTTGAATCAATTAACAAAGCCATTAAATCAGCTGAAAATGAAACATTAAAATATACCGAAGATCCAATTGTTTCTTGTGATATCATCAATGAAACACACGGAGCAATCTTTGATGCTTTATCAACAAGTGTATTACAAGTTGGTAATGAATCATTAGTTAACGTGAAGATTTGATATGATAATGAATCATCATACGTTAATCAATTAGTTCGAACAACTGTTTACTTAGCTAATCTGAAGAAATAATTTTCAGCAAAGAATCATGGCCGTTAAAACTCTAAAAAATATTAATCCAAAGAATAAAAGGGTTATTGTTCGAGTTGATTATAATGTTCCGTTGAAAGATGGGAAAATTACGAATAATAAACGAATTGAGGCTTCATTGCCAACTTTAAAATATCTTTTGGACCACGGTGCAGCAATTATTTTATTGTCACATTTAGGTCGAGTGGAAAAATTAGAAGATATTACAAGTAATAAAAAAAGTTTAGCACCAGTGTTTGCTGAATTAAAACGTTTATTACCAAAAGTTAATGTAAAATTTTGTAAATCTTCAACTGGTTCATTAGTTGATAATGCGGTAAAAGAATTAAAACCAGGCGAGATTCTATTGTTAGAAAATACCCGTTATAATGATGTGGATGAAAAAGGTAATGTCACAAACCGTGAATCGAAATGTGATAATTCATTAGGGAAATATTGGGCATCATTAGGCCAAGTTTTTGTGAATGATGCTTTTGGTACTGCCCACCGAAAAGCCGCAAGTAATTATGGTATTGCAAAAAATATTGAAGAAAGTTGCATTGGCTATTTAATCCAATTAGAATTGGAAAATTTAGATCGGATTGTTCAAAAACCCGAAAAACCAGTGGTGGCAATTTTAGGTGGAAGTAAGGTTTCAGATAAATTAGCAATTATTAAAAATTTATTAAAAGTTGCAGACAAAATTTTAATTTGCGGGGGCATGGCAAATACATTCTTAACTGCCAAAGGTTTTAACTTAGGTAATTCATTAGTTGAAACATCAATGATTGATACAGCCAAAGAAATCCTTGCTAGTGATAAACGTAAGAAAATTGTTTTACCAGTTGATTTCTTATGTGCAAAAGAATTTAAGAATGAACCAAAAATTAAACCAATTGAACGTCAGATTGGTGATAATTTTGCTGGTTTAATGGCCCTGGATGTTGGGACAAAAACGATTGCGGATTTTCAAAAGCAATTAACTGGGGCAAAAACGATTTTTTGAAATGGACCAGCTGGTGTATTTGAATTTGATCATTTCCAACATGGAACAAAAGCCATTTGTGAAATCTTAAAGAAATTAACCAAAAATGGTAGTTATACCTTAATTGGTGGTGGTGATAGTGCTGCAGCGGCATTAAACTTAGGTTTTAAAGAATCAGACTTTAGTTTCATTTCTACTGGTGGCGGTGCTAGTTTAGAATATATCGAAGGCAAAGATTTACCGGGTGTTAGTTCAATTCAAAAACGTTAGTTCTTTATTGGATCTATTATCTTAAGATAATAGAAATAATATGAATGGTGCACCATGAGGGGCTCGAACCCCCGACCCAATGATTAAGAGTCATTTGCTCTACCAACTGAGCTAATGGTGCTACTAATTAAATTATATAAATTATCAATTAAAATTAAAGTAGTAAATGCCTTTTTGATAATTCACTAACGCTTGTTTACGATCAGCAATCAATTGCTTTGGTAAATGTTTGATGTTAAATCATTTTAATTCGCTGCATTTATTTGGTTCACCAATTTTAATTGTTTTTTTTCATTTATTACAAACAAAGTAAGCAATATAATAGGCTAAATCTTTTTTGGATTGTGGAGTAGTAAATTGATAATTAGCCACATTTTTACAATTTAAACAAGCAAATTGCAAATCAGTTGCTTTAAGTTCAATCCCTAATTCTTCTTTTGCTTCATGGACTAATGCTTGTGTCATGTTTTCGCCATGATCAACGTGTCCAGCTGCTCCCGCTTCTCATCAGCCATCAGCAAAACCAGTATTTTGGCGTTTTTGTAATAGAACAAATGTTTCTTTGCCGGTTTTTTTCGTCAAAAACAAACAAACTGATGAAACATATCGAGCATATGGTTTTTTAATCATATTTTTATTATATAAGAAGATTCATGCATTAATTGCTTATATAAATAGCTTCTGGCGCTTTGTTTTAATGATTATAAACAATCTTATGTCTCACGACCGTTTTCACCATAAATAACTTTTAGGGTTGGAAAACGTAAACTTGGTTTGCCGGTTTTTGAATCAATTGTTTCTTCAAAATATTGGATTGTGGCAATATGATTGACGACTAATTCTGGATGGGCTAATCATAAAACGCGTTGCTCATCGCTTAACCCAGATCCAACTGCAACTTCGTTACCTTGATCATCGAGTTGAACGACCAATGCACTTACACATTGTGTTTCGGCCATTTTACCAGTGGTAGGATTTAGCATTTTCTTTGTGCCAATTTCCGTTCGGAGAATTCGAAATTCACGATCGACAAAGTTTTTTACTTTTTGAATATCATAACTACGCTTACCGTTGTATACCGAATTCTCATCCCGTAAAATTAAACCTTCTCATCCTTGTTCAACTTGTTTTTGTTGTCAAGCGATGAAATCATTTTCCGTAATTGAATTTTGGTGTTCAACAATTTTCAGATATGTAAAATCATGCAAAGTAATTAAGTGTTCTAATTTTTGCATTCGTGTTGCAAATTTTTCATTACCAATCGTATTCTCAAATTCACTCCGTTTAATTAAATCAAATAAAATATAACGTGGATCAGCGACTAAGTGGTTTTTCCGGGTGATTTCTTTCATGATCGCATTAAAGTCATCTTTATTATCTTTGATAATACAAGTCTCACCATCTAACACATATTCTTCCCCGTATGCTTTTTTGGCACTAGCTAAAAACGCCTTTACTTCATCATTCATTTTTTTTAATGTGGGAAATAATGAACCGGTTCGACTATAAAATTCAATTTCATCATGATTATTAATTGCTAATGTTCGAACCCCATCTAATTTTCGACTGATCATTCATTTTTGTGTTTGAAAATTAATTTTATGTACCGCTGGAGCATCTTCACCATAACGTTCCGCTAACGCCACCCGAAATTCTTTAACTGATTGCGGTGAGATTTCATTAATTAGTGCTGCGTTAACATTTGCTTTTAAATCTTTATCAATCAGGCAAAATAATGCAGCACGTTGTTCGTCATTATTTAATCATTTAATTAATTGAATAATATATTGTAATGCGGCATGGCCAGTATATTCACGATTAATAATGCGATCAAGTACGGTAAATAAATTGTCTTGATCAGTAAAGGTAAAATGTTTAACATCATCAAATTTTTTATCATATGTCTTGATGATATTCTTACTTGTTAATCAATATTTTTTATCATAAGAATACGTATAATCCATTAAACGATTAAACAAATCTTGATTCAAATTTAAATATTTATTTAAAATCGCTTTTTTATTTAATGATGAATTGCTACTCTTTAATTCCCCAATTAGATTATTTAAAAAGGTTAATGCACGACGCATTTTATTTTTGTCCCTTTAACAATTCATCAAGAATTTTTTTAGCTAATACCGGATTCGCTTGACCTTTGGTTTCCTTCATTAAACCGCCAAGTAAAAATTTTTCCACACGTTCTGGACGCGTTGGATAATCTTTAATAACCGTTTGATTGTCCGCAATTAATTTTTCTAAAATTGTTTTAAGATGATTGTCATCGCTAATTTGTTGCACATTTAATGTTTCAACAATTTGCAGCGGATCAACTTTTTCATTATAAACTTTTTCGAAAATTACTTTGGCTTGTTTGCCATTAATTCGTTGTTGCTTAATCAATTTGATTAAACTAATTAAATGATCCAAAGTAGCGGGGTCGACATTTTCAATTTTGACATTATTAGCCCGTAATTTCGCCACAAGTTCAATCACGATTCATGTGACCGTTAATGCCGGATCATTCACCGCTTTATTCACATAGTCATAAATCCGATATAATTCATGATTCGTTACTAATTGATCAACAAGATCACGATTAATCTTTTGGGCTAATAATGTTTCACGAATATGATCGGGTGTAGTTTTTTCATCCAGTTGTGTTCGATCAATTAGTTTTTGAATATTAATATTAATAATATTCGGTTCAGTAAAATAACGGTATCCAATGGCATCCGCTTTTGCACGCATAAAAATTGTTGTTTTAGTTACATCATCTCATCTTCGTGTTGCTTGATCAACTTTTTCGTTTTTTGTTAAAAGCGCAACTTGACGTTGGAATTCGTAATCAATCGCTTGACCAACGTTATTAAATGAATTAATATTTTTAATTTCAACTTTTGTGCCTAAGTGCTCATTATTCGAAACAGAAATATTTAAATCAACTCGCAATGAACCATTTTCCATCTTTCCATCCGAAATATCTAAATGGGTTAAAATTGCGCGTAATTTTTCTAAATATTTAATGCAATCATTTTTCGAATGAATCACTGGTTTGGAAACAATTTCAATTAATGGTACACCAGCTCGATTGTAATCTAATTTTATTACATCGCCTTCTTTTGTTTGTTTACATGTATCTTCTTCAATATGAATTCGTTCAATTGCAATTACTTGGCCGTTATCAATTGCTAAACTACCATTTTTACCAATTGGAAAATATTGTTGTGTAATTTGATAACCTTTTGGTAAATCACGATAAAAATAATTTTTCCGATCAAAAATTAAATTTGGATCGATTTCCATTTTTAACGCTTTCGCTAATTTAATCGCTAACACTACTCCATGTTCATTGGGCGCAGGTAATGTACCAGGCAAGCCTAAATCAATTTCGTTAACTAGTGTGTTTGGAACGCATTCTTGATCAATTTGTGCTGGTGCACTTGAAAACATTTTTGAACGTGTTTTTAGCTCAGTATGAATCTCACATCCAATTGTTAGTATATAATCACTCATCGTTAAATATATTATATAATATATTTAATTTTCGCTTGATTAAATTTTAATAAATTTAGGATTTTAAAAAGTTGCAAATGATTAAAATACGGAATCGAAAGTTTTGCGCATAACTGAATCCGGGCATTCCGTGTGTCCAATGGCAATGCTTGATAATCGTTTCATGTTAATGTTGGTTTGACAGTTAACTCGCCGATCAAATCGTTAAATAAATTTCGCATGTGCTTTTCATCTAATTCAGCTAAGCCGATTTTGCTTTGGTTTTTAAATCAACGTTTATCAATCGCGATTACTTTTGCATTCGGCAATGCCGCAAGCAAACGTGCAGTAATCTTTTTACCCGGTCCGTCAGGATCTAAACATAAAATAATTCGATAATGCTGACTAAGTAATTTTAAGCAATTGATTAAGCGTTGTGATACCGCGAATCCATTCGTTGCAATAGTCAACACATCAAAATACCGTTGTAATTGTTGGGTATCGGTTTTACCTTCAACCACAACAATACCATTAACCGGAATTTTGACCATTACCTAAATTATATTAAAAATCAATGAAAATTGATGAGCGCATTGCGTATGGACTTAATTTAACCGATCCCACATCGGATAAAAAATTTGGTTTTGGTATTGCGGTCAGCGATTTGGTTGTAACACCATTGGCTTGATCTTGTTCAGCTCGTGCTAAAGCGTTACTATATTCGATTGATTGTCAAATATTTAATCCACCATTGACCAATGTACTAATTGCCATAACGGCTAATGTTCCAATTGTTCAAATTAAACTAGCCGCAATTCCACCCGATACCGCTGCTTTTTGCGCTTGAGTTAATTTTGTCATCAGTTCCCCTCCCTTCATACCATATATGGCGGAATTAAGGTAAATTATTTTCTCAAATTACTTTTATTCGTTTGATCCAGTATTAGTTTTAGCAATATTTAACACCGGTTGAGCATCTTTGTTTGAACATAATACAATTAATAAATTTGATACCGTTGCGGCTTTGGCTGATTCATCAAATTTGCAAATTTTTTCTTGTTCTAAACGTTTAAGTGTTGTTTCTACCATTCCAACTGCACCTTCGACAATTTTTTGACGGGCTTCAATAATTGCTGTCGCTTGTTGACGTTGTAACATCGCTGAAGCAATTTCTGCCGCATAAGCTAAATGGGCAATTCGTGCTTCAATAATTTCAATTCCTGCGGCTTTTACCCGTGATTGTAATTCAATTCGTAATAATTTTGCAATCTCATTGGTAGATCCTCGTAATGATTTTTCTCCACCTTCTTCACTATCATATGGATATAAACGTGCCACGTGACGCACTGACGAATCAGCTTGAATTGAAATAAAGTCATTATAGTTATCAACAACAAAACAAGCACGAGCAGTATTAGTAATTCTTCATACAACAATGACACCAATTTCAATTGGATTACCTAATTCATCATTAACTTTTTGAATTCCGTTATTTAAAGTTAACATTTTTAATGATGTTTTTGCGCCACAACGTCAAAATGGATAAACCCAATATGCACCTGGTTTACGTAATGTTCCGATATATTTACCGAAGAATGTATAAACATTAGCTTCATTAGGATAGATTGTTGTGAAACGACAAAAACAACAAAATCCAACAATTCCTAAAACAATTAAGACTGGTCCAAGGGCAACTAAAAATGCGAGTCCGTCAACACCAAGATAAGTTGCACCAATACCAAGAATTATTGCGAATAACGAAGCAATTGTCAATACTAAACCGACAATTCAAGATTTTAGTACAACATTATTTTCGGTAATATCAATTTGTTTAACTTCGGGATTTGCTTGAAAGTATTCGCTATCAGTTTGTGCTTCAATTGCCGGTTTTTCCGCTTTTTCTTTAATCTTCTTAATCGTTCCAGTTTTTCCCATACTTATACAATAATTATATACGAGATATTTTTTTTTGTAATTTAATTTTAAAAAATTATAATTTAATTAGGCTGAATTAGTTAAGTGGCATAATAAAAGCATGGTAAGCTTTCGTCCCAAGTTCGATTCTCGGATTCAGCACCATTAAACGTTTGATTCGCGAATTGCTTTAATCATCCCTTTTTTCATGCTCCGATAAACAATTCGAAAAACATAAACAATAATTTTTACATTCTTTTGATAAATTAATCAAATGAGCGGATTTGATGATAAAATATGTTTACCAACTTTTTTACTCATGTTTTTAAATAAGACATCGATTAATTGGCCGATTTCTTGTTTCTTTTCAACATCCGTACTGTTGTAGTCTAATGAAAAAATGAGAACGGCATAATAAAACATTGAACGAATAAAACGATATAAAATTTTTCGCCGTAAATGCCCGACAGAGTTTAAAATCGGAATTGAAGAAATATCATTAATCACATTGACATATTTGCCTTTATTACGCATAATATTATTTAATGCCGTTGATTGTTCGGGATTTTCAACATTATAAATATAGAGCGGACAATCAATTGGTAAAAAGGCGATTGTTTTTGAACGCATGATACACTGATAAACTAAACAATTATCGGCGGAATAAATGTAACCCTCAGGCAACGGGATTAAGGTCTGAAACAATTCATTGCGAATGGTTAAATAGTGATGAGTGACAATCTTAAAATGAAAAATAAAACTGTCAAAAGAAGATAAAATAATGCCTTTTTTATTTAAACGAAAACTATTTAATGTATCAAAATTTGATTTTAAATGGCGCATTAAATAAGGGGTAATTACTAAATCGGACTTTTGCACTTTTTCACTTTGTAAGTATTCTAAGTATCGCGGAAAATTACCAGTCACAATTTGATCATCGGAATCAATAATTTTAATTCAACAACCATTTAATAATGGTTTAACATAATTAATAACCGATCCCCAATTGCCGTTTTTTTTGTAAAAATATTTAATACATTGAAAACGATCTAATCACGGTTTAACTTCATCATAAAACGATTCGGTACTACCATCATCAATAATATAAATTTCAAAATATGAATGGTAAGAAAAATCAATCGATTCAAGTAATTTGTTAATTCATTTTTTACAATTGTAGGCGGGCACAACAATTGATAGTAAAAGTTTGTGCGAACTCCAGCAATCGGGATTTGAATTAGTTTGGACCATAAATTAGTTAAGCAAACGCTTTATCAACTAATGCTTTAAATTCATTTTGATTATTTAGTGCTAATTCAGCAATAATTTTCCGATTAACTAAAATCTTTTTTTTGGTTAATTGGCTAATGAAAGTTGAATAGTTATGCCCTAACGGTTTTAATCCAGCAGTAATTCGGGTAATTCACAATGCGCGAAAATCACGTTTTTTTGCCCGACGGTCACGTAATGCATATTTCGAAGCACGAATTAATGTTTGACGGGCAATCTTATATGAAGTATGTTTTGTCCCCCATGCGCCTTCAACACGGCGTTTAATTGCTTTACGACGGCGTCTTGTCGTTGGTCCGTTTGTAACACGCATCTTTTATTTTCGTTTTCCCTTCATTTTACGATATGGTAATGCCCGACCAATCAAGTCAGCAGATACGGGATTTAAAACAACTTCTTTACGTAAATGACGTTTTTGCTTTGTGGTTTTACCAAAAGCCCGGTGGGAACGATTAGTTCGTTTATGAATAATTTTCCCAGTCCCACTGACTTTAAATCGTTTACTAACTGCTTTTTTTGTTTTTAATTTTGGCATAGAATATGCGATATATACATATATTATATAAGAAAAACAGGATCCAAATCATAAATTAATCCGAAAAAAATCAGCCAAAGTATAATTAAATTGGATGAGAGCCCGCAAATTGATTAACTGCATAATTGCCTTGGCCGGATCGTTTTTTAGTTTTTTTATTGCCCAACATTATTGACCAAATTCTAATGATAATAACATTGGCTATGTTCGCATCGCGAATGCTGCACAAACTGCCGCAGCCGTTGACGATATATTTGCCATTGATTCGCAACAATTAGCTTACGCTGGTTGAGGTGCGACATCGGGATCGATTCAATTCCAAATTACCGATGATAGTGCTGATCATCCGGCAGTTAAAATTATTGGGGGAATTGATAATTTTGGGGCAAATAATTTTGCTGTCCAATCAGTCATTAATTATAACAGCATTCCTTATCAAGTTACCGCCATTGGTGAAGCAGCATTCCAACGGAATGGATCAAACAATTTATTACGGGGTAATTTAACATTCCCGAGTGATAATGAACCACTAATTAATTTCGTGATTGATAATGATGCATTTGCCAATCAACAACTGGCATCCGTCATTATTCCTAGTGAAAATATTTTCCAGATTGGCAACCAAGCATTTAGCGATTGCACAATTGATGACTTAGAAATTGAAAATAATAATGCGATCACAATTAATCAATCAGCATTTGACAATTCAAGTATCGGGATCATCAAACTCGATTTTCAAGTGTGAAATACCCATGCTTGTTTTTGCAATTTAATCAATACGGGAATTGTTGACTTACCATACTATTCAAGCATTACGAAACAAAATTTATTTAATGCCCAAAATGATTGAATAATTACCTATAATTCACCAATTCCAGCTGGAAAAGGTTTTACTTTAAACCAAAGCCAATTAACGACATGAGGCGTGATCGATGGAAGTATTAATTTTATTGTTGGTCCTGATGAATCAACCGTTTTAATTCAAGAAACTAGTGTTAGTTTTACTGCCCAAAATTTAAACATCCATAACTTTGTAACATACGGTGCTGGCAAATGAAAAGTCTATGGGATTAATCAAAACGCATTTACCAATAAAAATCTGACTGGAACTTTAACCTTACCAGAATCACTTGGCACAATTAATAATGGCGCATTTAGTTCAAACCAATTTAGCGGTGAATTAATTATTCCGGAAAATATGTTACTAGTTGGAATATGAGCGTTTGATACAACAACTTTTTCGACATTAACAATTAATTCCAACCAAACAACATTTAATACGCAAGCTTTTTTAAATATGGCAAATCTGCAATTAATTAATTTACCATTTATGGATTGACCGGAAAAAAATGATGGGATTTTTGCTTTATTAAATTCAAGTTTGAATGGAACCGTGCGTGTCCCAACTGGTTCAACCATTACCTTAGAACAATTAGGTTTGGCGGCAAGTGGTAAATGGGCAATTGAATATTATGAACCAACGCCGCCAGTTAATCCGGATCAACAAGACAGTCTGTTGTGAATTTATATCGCTATTGCTGCAGGAACATTCGTTTTATTAGCAGCAACAATTATCATTATTATTATTAAACGTAAAAAAGGAAAAGGGAAAGCGAAAGCAGCAAATAATAAAAACGAAAAAGTGCAAAAAACAAAAAAAATCGCAAACCCGAAAGCCAAAAAAGCTCCGACAAAGAAAAAACAAAAACGGAAATAATTAATTATTATATAATTAGTTTATATGTATAAAATCATTAAATGTTCAATTTGTTTAATGTGATTGGCACTTTTTTCTTTCCTTTGTTTTAATCCAAAACAAACGGAATTTAAATTAAACGAAACGCCAAAAAGCCAAAAATTAAATGCCGCAGCCGTTGATGATACTTTTACATTAAATGCTGATCAATTAGCGAGTTGAGGAGTTACGAGCGGATCAATTACATTTACAATTACGGCAGTTGGTAAAGTTAATACCGTCGCTATTACTGATGCAAAAACTAATTTGGTTGAAGCGAATGATTTTATTATTCCTGATACCGTAATTTATAATGATGTTGAATACTGAATTACCGATATCGGCGTTCTTGGCGGGGAGAAAAGAATCACCGTTACTGGCGAATTAAAACTGCCTGCTGCACTCACCGAACTTGCCGAGAATGCTTTTGCTTGGGTTAATTTTACTGGCGAACTGATTATTCCAAGCCACGTTAAATCAGTTGGATGACGCGCATTTTTTCGCTGCGGATTTTTTGATACATTAACAATTAAAGATAATAATACATTAATTGACTACCTTGCATTTTCTGGTTGTGATTCACTGACGAAAATTAATTTGCCATTCACGAAATGATCGTCAGAAAATAAGAACTGTTTTTCGTCTTTAGCACCAACTACTGGACTAACACGATCGATTGTTGTGCCGAAAGGATCAAAGATTACATTAGATCAATTGGGATTGGCTAATTCAAATTGAACAATGGAATACGTTGGTTCCGATAATTCCGGATCAAATAAATTATGAATGTACATTGTTATTCCTGGTGGTGCAGGTGTATTATTAGCAGCGGGCATATATATCATTATTAAACGTAAAAAAGGAAAAGGGAAAGCAAAAGCAGTAAATAATAAAAACAAAAGCAAGAAAACAAAAAATAAAATCAAAAAAATAGTAAGGTCAAAAACCAAAAAAGCTCCCGCAAAGAAAAAAGCAAAACGGAAATAATTAATTATTATATAATTAGGTTATATGTATAAAATCATTAAATGATCGATTTGCTTAATGTGAATAACGTTTTTATCTTTCCTTTGTTTTAAACCAAAGCAAACGGAATTTAAATTGAACGAAACGCCAAAAAATCAACAATTAAATGTTGCGGCAGTTGATGATACTTTTACGCTAAATGCCGCTCAATTAGCGAGTTGAGGAGTTACGAGCGGATCAATTACATTTCGCGTGACCGGAGTTGGTGAAACCAATACCGTGACAATTAACGATGGCCGAAGTGATCGCATTAACGCCAATAATTTAACAATTCCTAGTACTGTGGCTGATGGGGATGGAGTCAAATATCAAATTACCGCAATTGGTAGTGGTGCGCTCGGTGGTGAGCAACCAATATCGGTCACTGGAAAATTAACGCTACCAGCATCGCTAAAAAGACTTGAATATGCGTCATGCGGCAGTATCCGATTTACTGGTGAATTAATTATTCCTGTTAACGTCGAATCAATTGCGACATATGCATTCTACATGTGTGGTTATTTTTCCACATTAACATTCAAAAACAATAACACCGTCATTTCAAATGCTGCTTTTTCGTCATGTAACAGTGTTCGTAAATTAAATCTACCATTTATGGAATGACCAACAGTTAACCTTAATTGTTTTAGTAGTTTATCGAATCGTGACGCTGAACCAACACCACCAATCGTGGTTGTGCCAGTCGGCTCAAGTATTACATTGGATCAATTAGGATTAAGTGGAAGCAACTGAATTCTTCATTATTCAGACGGTAGTAATCCACAAACAAGTCATTTATCATGATTGCATATTTGTTTGCCGCTTTTGATGGGTGGATTAATTGGTTTTATTGTATATACGATTTATAAAAGACGTTATTCGATAAACAAATTATTGCCGGAGAAATAAAAAAATTAAAGAATTATTTATAATTAATTTATATGTATAAAATCATTAAATGATCGAGCTGCATAATGTGATTTGTGCTTTTTTCTTTCCTTTGTTTTAAGCCAAAGCAAACGGAATTTAAATTAAATGAAACACCAAAAAGTCAACAATTAAATGTCGCAGCCGTTGGGGATACTTTTACATTAAATGCTGATCAATTAGCAAGTTGAGGAATAACTAGCGGGTCAATTACCTTTACAATTATTAAGACTGGTTTATTTAATAACGTCGCCATCACTGATGGAAGAACCAATTTGGTTCATGCGCACAATTTAACAATTCCGGATACAGTAATCGGTGATGATGGGATTGAATACCAAATCACAATTATTGATGATAAAGCATTTGGTAGCAATACACCAGCCAAAATTAGTGGCAAATTAACCTTACCAAATAGTCTTATCGAAATATACTCAGATGCATTTAGTTATACCGAAATTACTGGTGAATTAGTTATTCCGCAAAATGTCCGATACATTGAATATGCATTCAGAAATTGCGAATTAATCGAGACGATAACATTCAAAAATCAATGTCTATTATTAACAAACTATAGTTTTAACAACTGCATTGGGATCAAACAAATTAATATACCTTTTATGCAATGACAACCAGTGAACCTTGAAATCTTTAAATGTTTACAAGGAAACACCGGAACAACTGCACCACCCGTTGTTGTTGTGCCAAAAGGATCAAGCATTACATTAGATGAATTAGGATTGGCCTGGACAAATTGAACGATCCGCTATTCGGGTTTTATTATGCCAACATCATGAATGTACATTACTTTCCCACTGGTTGGGGGAATATTGATTGTGTTTTGTTGCGTTAAAATTTATCGAAGAAAATATCCATATGCTACACTAATTTTACTCCATAACGGTAAAAAAATTAAAACTTTTTAAGATTTTTAGCCATTTTTAACACATATATATTATGATGGGGCAAACCGCGCTTTTTGACCAGCAAAAAACTAAAGAAAAACCGGATAAAATATGGATATGGTTGTTTTTTACTAGCTTGATTTTCTGCATTAGTTTAAATGATGTTGATTATTTTTGTTTATTGATTTTGCCGTGTGCTTATGGAATGATGTACAAAATTTATCAGCAAAAGCATTTTTGGTTTTATTGTTGCTTGCTTTTATTGCCAATCGGGGCATTTTGTTTATTGAATAATTTTAATATTTTCAAATACTTACCGAATGATTTCTTCATCAATCATTTATCCAATTATACGCAGCAAATTTATCCCGAAAATGTTGCTGGGTGAATCATGATGACGATTTTTAATCAACGCGAATCGGAATTTGCCCAATTGATCTATCAACAATCACAAGAACTTTCCGTTGCTTATTTATTATCCGTTGGTGGATTTCAAGTTGTACTGATTAATTATTTAATTAATTGATTATTTAAAAAACAAAGTAAATTGAATCAAATTATTAAGTATCTGACGATTGCATTTTATACATATTTATTAGGTTTTAGTGCCGGAATTTTACGAGTCTTCATTGCCAAAAATATTCGGTGATTTTTCCCACGCAAAAATCGCGAAGAAGTGCTTGGAATTGGTGGAATAGTTACATTAATTATTTTACCCAATGCAAGTACGCAATTTGGGTTTTTATTAAGTTATTTATGTACCTATGGAATCATTGTTGTTAGTCAATGAAAAATTAACAGCAAACTGATTAACATCTTATTGATTAATTTAATTTGTGAAATAATTGCGATTCCATTTGTCATTAAAATGCAAAACGGGATTAGCATTACCAATTTAATTTTTGGTCCAATCATTGCTGGCTACTACACACTGACATTTGCTTGATTCTTTTGTACTTGATGATGCTGATGACTTGCAGCAATCCATTTAATTTGGATTAATTTTTTTCACGATTTATTTAATTGGTGTTTATTAATTAATGTCCAAATTAACTTTTCCCAAATTTCCATAACTGATGAAATTCTACTCGGATTGACCATTGGATCATTATTGCTTTTTAGCCAAAATTTTGCCAAAAGCCAACATTAGTTACTATTACTGCTATAAACACATTTAATATTTACTTTTAATAAATTGTGATAAATATTTAATAAACGGGATAAACGTTCATAGACAGCCGATTGAATTTTGCGCGAAATATCCACGACATTAACAGTTTCAGATAATGATGAATAAATAATGTTAATTACGCAATTTTCGGCATCAATATCAATCCACACTTCTTTGCTTTTATCGACACCCGGTGTCATGGAAATGATTTCGGTGACAATCGTATTAATAATCTTTGGATCAAAAATAATTGTGTGGTAAGCCATGGATTCTTATACTATAATATATTATATGGCAATTGTAGCTCAACGACGAACAAGCAAATCGCGAAAAGGAATGCGCCGTTCCCACGATGCATTAACCGCAGTTAAAACGGCAAAATGTCCGAAATGTGGTAAACCAATTAAACCACATCGTGTTTGTCCCTATTGTGGTTATTACCGAAATCGAAAGGTTTTAGATATTAAATAATCGTGGCCAACAAAGCTTTACACGTAGAAAAAATCGTTAGTGTTGATTTTGATGAAATTAATCGTTTAATTTCGCCTTCGTCAAATTCGAATATTAAATCGCAAAGCAAACGCACCGCGCTGAATTTTATTTATATTTTAATTTCCATTCTTATTGGTGCGGCAATCGGGATTACTGCATTCCTTTTAATTACAACATTGTACATTGATCCCAGTGGGAATATTTAAGGTAAATGATTAAGATCGTTGTATTAAAAGAAAATCAAGACGATAATCGGGTTAGCTTTACACCAAATGATCTATCGGTGTTAACCCGTCGTTATGAAATTTATGTTCAAAGTAAAGCCGGAGAAGCATCAGGTTTTACTGATGAACTATATTTGCAAGCCGGGGCAAAAATCTTTATTAATCCCAAAATCGTTTTACCAAAAGCTAATTGCATTTTTAAATTATCACCGTTAACAGCAAAAGAATTAAAATTAGTTAACCAACAACAATATCTTTTTACCAATCCCTATTTCCTTAGCCATCCCGAAATTTTAAAGCAATATTTATTTAAGGGATTGAGCGTTATTGCATTAGAAAAAATTAATTTAGCCAGCGGAAATTACCGCGATGCTTACCAAAAAATTCTTGGGAAGTTCGGGGTTATTACTGGTTTATTTTATACATCAAAGTTATTTAATAAAAATAGTATTGGCCGGGCTTTTTCCAAAGATTTTCGAGCACTGGTTGTAAACTATTCAATTGCCGCCCATGAAGCGATTCATTATTTATTAGGATTAGGTGTTGATGTGACACTAGCGGAAATTGAACAACCGCTAATTAATCGCGTTAAAGATGATGAAATATTTAATGGTTTAATTCAACTCAACGCCAATCCGTTACATATCATTAACAATACATTTGATGAATTAAGTAAGAATAGTCATCAGTTTGATTTAATCATTAACACTTGTGATCTTGCAAATAAGAATAAATTAAAGATTACTTATGATATGATTACTGGATTACATAACGGCGCGGTGTTTATTGATTTAGGTACGGATTTAGGTTTCGGTTCCGATTTAACCGAAAAACCAAATAATGCCAAAAAACCGTACACGGTTTTTAATAACAAAGTTTGTGTTAGTATGGAAAATGTTGCATCATTATATCCCGCTGATTGTTCAAGTGTGATTAGCCAAATTTACACAAAATTATTGAACGATAGTGATGCGAATCAAACCAATATCGTTGATTTTATCAACGCTAATCATCAGTTTGCACATGCTCAAGTTTTATCCGTTGATCAAAATGGTAAAGGCATCATTGTTGATCAACCATTAGCCAAAGACCTTGATCTAAAATTTAAATAATGACATGACAAGTCACAAAAATTAAAGTCAATTATCCCGCGGGTTTTCAACCGACTTTAATTATTCCGCAACAATATGGTCCGGTGCGATACGTATTAGGTAAACCGGGAAAAAATAATTTAGTTTGCATCGGCATGAACCCCAGCGCTGCGAGTGATCAAACTTCCGATCGTACCGTGACCAAAATCATTAATTTTGCCATTAAACAAAATTACGACGGTTATTTAATGTTGAATATTTATCCGTTTCGTGCGACGGATGCGAAACAACATTTAAATGCTGAACCCGATTGAACAATTCATCAGCAAAATTTAACAACATTAGCCAAATTGATTAAACAATATCAAATTAAAGAGATCTGGGGTGCATGGGGCGATATTGATTTAAAACGTACCTGATTAAACCGAATTAAAAATGATGTCATTGCTTGTTGCAAACAAAACCATGTCCGGATTTTTTATTTTGGCCAATTAACCAAATTACATAATCCGCGTCATCCGTTATATTTACACCTTGATCCAAACGATAAGCATTATTACTAAGCTTACATTTTTGTCGCTTCGGGAATTTTCGGCAATCCGGGCATGCGGAAGATATTTCCGGTCATGACGATGATAAATTGCGCACCATTCGCGATTAAAATGTCTTTAACGTGAATTTTAAACGGTTGGTCAACATAAAGTTTTTTCTCATCATCGGTAATGCTAATCGGGGTTTTAGCCATACAAACATAATACGGTAGTTTTTCATATTGCTTTAGTTTCACTAAAGCATCAGATGTATATTCAACCCCGCTTGCCCCATAACAGCGTTGACAAATTTTACTAATTTTTACACTTAGCGGTTCAGTTTTTCGATACACCGGTTTTAACTGGTGTTTGATTTTTGCTTGTTGAACCACTAATTTTGCTAAATCAGCACAGCCTTTTGCCCCTTTGGAATACGAATCATTCAACGCAAAAGCAATTTTTTGCTTTTTTAACCAGTTTTGCACGAACTGTAACTCCACTGGTAATGAAATATCAAGTTGGGTGATACTAACAATGAGCGGAATATTGAATGCTAAGAGATTTTTCACATGTTGCGCTAAATTGGTCAAACCTTTGGTTAAAGCATCAAGGCTTTCCTTTTTTAGCTCGTCCTTGGTCAATCCCCCGTGCATTTTCAATGAACGAGTTGAAACGACTAGGACAACGGCGGCTGGTTGAAATTTACCAATGTCACAAACAATATCGCAAAACTTCTCGGCACCTAAATCACTACCAAAGCCCGCTTCGGTAACAACATATTCCGCTAAATTAAGTGCGGTATTGGTGGCATAATAACTATTACAACCATGGGCAATGTTGGCAAATGGTCCACCGTGAACAATCGCTAAATTTCCCGCGAGACTTTGCACCGCATTGGGAAATAAAGCGTATTGGAGAATTTTAATCAATGCCCCAGTAATTTGTAAATCTTTACCATAGACTGGCTGATTTTTTTGATCATAAGCCACGATAATCTGGTCAATGCGTTTTCGCAAATCTTGTTCGCTGGTTGCTAGACATAAAATCGCCATGATTTCACTCGCTACCGTGATATCAAAACCGCTGCGATATTTTAACCCTTTTTTGCTACTAATCGTAATTTCCACTTCCCGTAACGAACGATCATTCATATCCAATACGCGTTTCCAAATAATCCGGGCTGGATCAATTTTCAATTCATTTCCGTGGTAGATATGATTATCCACACATGCCGCGATTAAATTATTCGCCGCTGTAATTGCATGCATATCACCAGTAAAGTGGAAATTGATATCATCTTTTGGCACAATTTGGGCAGCGCCACCACCATTGGCTCCGCCTTTAACCCCAAAAACTGGTCCCATTGATGGTTCACGTAATGCCACAATCGAACGTTTACCAATCGCATTTAAACCATCGTTTAAACCAATTGAAGTGGTTGTTTTCCCTTCTCCAGCTGGCGTTGGACTAATCGCGGTAACTAGGATTAATTTTGCCGTTTTTGGCGGTTTGCGTAAAATTGGAGCAATTTTAGCGATATATTTTCCGTAATTAATCGTTGTTGATAAATTAACTTTAAAACGTTTTAAAATTGCGTTGATTGGGCGCATATGCTTTTATTATAAAGCAAAGCTTAATTAATTACTTTTTTCGTAAATTTTTTAAATAATCATCACGTTTCATAAATCAATCAGGTGCATCACCGGCATAAATTTTACCTTTATTTTTTCAGCGTTCATCGCGGAATTTATTTCATTCTTCGTCACTCATTGCCTTAATTGTTTCTGGTTCTAATGCAATCCGCTTATTCCCTTTTTCTTTTTGCTTACTAATTCATTCGGCATAAGAATCTTTTGATGCTAAAAAATAACCAGGAACTGGTTTAGCGTAGTCAACTTTTTTTGACTCTCATTTTTCCCGACGGTACTTTTCCCATTCAGCTTCATTCATTCGCTTTACTTGATCAATCGTAACTTTGTTAATCGCCATAAACATGCATTCTTTATATATATTATACTATATATAGTATGGAACACCGGGAAATTCTGCATGTGGATATGGATGCTTTTTTCGCGGCAGTGGAAGAAAAAAAAGATCCAACGCTGAAAAATTTACCGTTAGTGATCGGGATGAATAATAGCAAGTCGGTTGTGTCCACCGCAAACTATTGTGCCCGAAAATACGGAATCCATTCCGCAATGCCGATCTATAAAGCAAAGCTTTTATGTAAAGATTTAATCATTCGGGAACCGCATTTTTCCGAATATGAAGATTATCATCATCGCATTATCGATTTATTGCGTACGGAATTTACGGATCAAATTGAAGTTTGTTCGATTGATGAATGCTATCTTGATATTACTGATTTATCTAAAGATAAAACTCCAAAATATATTGCTTTGATGATTCAAAATCGTATTCGGCAAAAAATCGGTTTATCTTGTTCCATTGGAATTGCCCATAATAAATTCCTGGCCAAAACCGCAACCGATTTACATAAACCGAATGGAATTACCACCCTTTATCGTGATGAATTAATGGAGAAATTTTGACCATTAAAAATTGAAAAAATGCAGATGGTGGGACCAAGTACTGCCCTTTTTTTGCACCAAAATAATATTCATTTAATTAGCGATTTAGCAAAGCTAAATAAAAAACATTTAATCAAATTACTCGGAGCCAATGGAGCACATATTTATGAATGTGTCCATGGCATCAGTTCTGACCGCGTGGTATGGCAAAAGCAATTACCCAAATCAATTTCCTCTGGCAGTACGTTCTATCGCGATACAAACGATGAAAATGAAATTACTCGCACATTAGCGGAACATGTGCAAATCGTTACATCGCGTTTATTGCACGAAAAAATCTTGGCAAAACGGATTACTTTACAAGTGAAAAGTGAGCGAAGACGAATGATCGGAAAATCTGTTACCTTCGCCACACCAACCCAAGATTGCGAACAACTGCTTTTTATCATCAACCAGCTGTACGAACAAAACTTCATCAACCACACATTACGCTACGTTGGTGTTGCTGTATCACAAATCATTCCGATCCGTGATAATCCGGCCCACTTATTTCGTTAAAAAAAGTGCATTAGATTAGTTTTCCTACAAAAAAATTGTTGTTAACCTATTTCGTTATAGTATAATATAAATATATATGTCAGTAACAAGTGGCAAAGTCGAAGCATTAAAACAACGTCGAAAACACTATTGAGATCAATACCAAGCGCACATTCGTAACCTGCTGGCAATTGACAAAAAATTCTACGATGAAAACACTTCGTATGCCGCATTTGAAGATCCAAAAAAAGTTTTTGATACACAAATTCTACATAAACGAAAAATGACGGCATGACGTGAAAGTGTTGACGTTCATTACCTAAACATCATCAATCTTTTGGATTATCGAATCAAATTAGTTGAAGCGGAAAGCCAATACACCAAAAAAATCAACGACTTGACTAACGAATTCCAAAAAACGCATGGTGGACTATTTGGTGACCAACGCATTCTTGATCGTTGAGATAAATTAAATTTCAAAAACACTTCACGAGTTGACTATATCGCCATTCGTAATATCTATAAAGAAATTCATTTGATGAAACAAAAATACATTTATGCGATGACTGTATTGAACAACAGTACTGAACGTAGTGTTTTATTAATCAAAAACAACCGTAGCTATACACAACAACAACGGGAAGCTGAGATTAAACGTGTATTTGATGAACAAGCGCATTATGAAGCTGACTTACTTCGTCAATATCACAACAACTTAGTGGCGGCAATTTCGGAAATGAAATTTGACCAAAAATCACCAGAATATTTCCGTAAACTACGAGCGAATGTTAACGAATATTTAAATTCGCAAATTAAAAAGAACAACGAAGTTTATGATCGTTACCATAAACACGCGAAAACAACATTAAATAATTTGATTACGCGTAAAGAAGATGCTGTTAAACAATTAAAGGAAAACCGTTACAATGTATTAAATAAACAAAACAAAGAAGATATTGAAACAATCGAAAACCGCATCAAAATCCTTGATAACCATTTTGATCAAGCGATTAAAATTCACAAAAATACGATTGATTTATTAGATGCTGATAAAAAATTAGTTGATCAACAATATAAAGACACATTAGCAAAAATTGATGAAATGTTTGATGCTTTAAATGAAAAGAATTCAAAAAAGATCGACAAATTAGAAGAAAATTTAAAAACTGCTCAAGCCAAATTAGATGCGTTATACAAAACTGAATTAGATAATTTAGATAAAAAACGTGAGCATGATGAAGAAAAATATCAAGCGGATGTTCTAGCATATGAACAAAAACATCAAGCTGCTGTAGAAAAAGCGAAAGCGGAAGATGCAAAAAATCTTGCAGCATATGAAGCTAAATGTGCAGCATTACATGCCCAAAACGAAAAATCAATAGAAAAGATTACTGTCCCGTTTAAAAAACAAGTTGTAGAAGTTGAACGCGAAACTGAAGCAGAAAAGAAACATCAACTAGTTGCGATTAATGAATTAGAAGCAAAAGTTGAAGGTTCACGGAAAAAATTTGAAACACAATCAAATAAAATTACCGCTGATTTTAAAACTAAAATTGATGAATTAGCCAAAAAATGTAAACTGGATGTTGAAAATGCTTCAAAAAAGAAATCAACCTTTATTAAAAATAACTTTGCCGAAAGTAGTGTAACAAAGGTTGATACTGAATCAAACCTTGCTCGTTTAGATTTATGATACCAAAAATCTGTTGATTCAATTAATGCAAAAACTGATTTAGCCGTTGATAAGCTTAATAAAGAGTTTAAAGCCCAAAAGAATCTAATCATTACACCGATTGAAGTTAAAAAAATTACTGCAATCCATGACCAAAACTTAGAAAACTTAAAAACTGTTTCCAAAGAAAACTTAGAAAACTTACGTAAAGAATATGAAGCAAAACGTGCCGTATTAAAAGAAAAAATCGAAATTGATACCAAAAATAAAAAACGAACAAAAACATTATTACCAAAAGTTGAAGTTGATGTAAAAGTTTTAACGGCATTAGAAGTTAAAACAAATATTTCGGCCATTAAATACCAACACGAACTGGAAGCTCAAACATTAGAAGTTAAATATAATGAAGAAGTTGCAGCGCTTTCACGAAAACATGAAGCCGAACTAACACCAGCATTAGCAAAATTAAATGAAGCGAAAGCCCAACTAGATGAATTTGTTGCAAAACAAAATTTAAAAGTATCAGAAATTCGCAATAACGAACTAGTTGCAATTGAACACGCCCGTTTAGAATTACCAGCAAAAACAATTGAACCATTTGTTGCAACAGCAAACAAAGTTGCCGAAGCATACGTTTTACCAGAAAAGAAATATATTGAAGAATTTAAAGTTGCGACACGAGCTGTTCATGATGCTTATACCCAAAAAGTTAAAAAGTTAAATGAACAATCAAAAAACAATATTGAAAAACAAAAACAAATGAACAAAATTGAAGCGGACAATTTTGCTTATGATATCTTAGTCGCAAAAGCGAAAGATATTAATGAAACAGTTGTTGAAGAAATTAATCAAAAACGCGAAAAAGCAGAAAATGCCTTTGCCGAAGCAAAGAAAAAATATGAAGCAGATATCGCGGAATTAGAAAGTAAATTAACAACATTACGTAACATTCACCGAAAATATGAAGATAATCTTGCGGAAGTAATTAAAGATGATATCGCACAAGTTGAAAGTAAATTCAATGTTCATATTGATCATATTAATGCCGAATTAAAACAACATGAAAACACTTTAAACCGCAATAATGAAAAAGTTAAAGCCGAAGTTGCTGATTTATTGAAAAAAATTAGTACGAACGAATTTAATTCATCCGTTGAATTACGTCGTCGAATCGGTTACGACCGTGTTGATGAGTTAGGTCGTCAATATGCCATTAATCCCGCAACAAATAAAGCATTAGCCGTTGATAGTATTAACCGACCACGTCGTGGTTTCTCCCAAAAATTCTATAACGACTTGTGACTTTACGGTGTTATTTCGGCAGTTTTATTAATCATTGGTCTATGTGAACGTTTACATTTATTTGATCGTTTATTCTCCCACTTCGATAATTATGAAAACGTTGAACAAATGTTGAGTGTTGTTGGTGTGATTGCTTTATTTATTGGGGGGTTTGGGGCAGTCATTATTACTTTAGGATCAATCTTTGCGTTCTTTGCTGCTGGACGACGTGAATTGAGCCGTTTCGCTTTCCCAAATAAATTAACCGAATTAAAATACTATGCCGATTCAGCAAAAATTTTCTATGATTGCGTTCAAGATTATCCATCATATACCAAATATATTAAAGCAAAAAATCGTTATTTAGTTGCCAAAGCACAAAAAGATCATAATGATGCAATCGCCCATGCAAAATTAGCCTATTTAAGCGAACACAAACGAATTCTTGATGCTAAACCAAAATATTTATATACAAAAGAAACAGCAAAACGTTTCCATTTATTATCACGAGCTTATGCTTTCCGAAATGGATTACGAAAAATTAAACGCGAATATGCGATTGAAATTCAACAAATTAAACACCGAAAACATTTACGGGCACAAAAATACCACAACGCTATGCACGCTGCAACAACTAAAATTAAACGTCAAGTCGTTTTTGAAGAATACGAATTAGCGAAACGAACATTTGCTTTCCAAGATCGCCTTGATATTGAAAATGCCCACCGTAATTTTGTGAATAAATACAACCGTTTATGCATCCAATGTCGTCACGAAAAAGCCGTTTCACCAATCGTTCAATTAGGAATTTTGAAACATCACAAAATGACAAGTGAGTTCCAAAAAGTGCGTGAACAATCAGCAAACACATTGGCATTATTAAAAACACGAATTGATGAAACCGAAGGTATTGCTCGAGAAGCTGACCGAATTGAAAATGCGAAAAAGGTTGTGCGAAATGCGGAAAAATTAGTTAATACAGCAACTGTATTATTAATCATCTTTGCCATTTTCTTAATTGTTGGTACTGAAGCTTACATCTTCTTCCCCGGGACTTTAAATCAAGAATTGTTCACTGGCTTTACAATTCTACACTTAGCCATTGTCCTAGCTAGTATCTTATTCGTTTTCGTTTTAATTTATTCACTGGTGGCTAGTGCAGCAAAAAGTCGTGCCGCAAATGTGAAAAAATTGAATATCGATTTATACCGAGTGCAACAAGATAAGATTGCGAAATTGAAAAACTTAAATCGTTTAATTGTCAACGAAGTTGCTAACGTTTGTAACATTGCGATTGATGTGGAAAAAGACAATTACAATATGGCTCACGACGCTTACCTTGAATCATTACATGATCTTGAAGATCAAATGAATAGCATTGAAGCAGCCAACGTTTCAATTCAACAAAAAATTCACGAATACCACAACGAGAAAAATGCGCTATTACGTTCTGAACACAAGAAAGTGTTGGAAACAATTCATGAATTATATGTTAAACAAGTGAAAGCGTTCCAAGAAAAATATCGTGTATTGATGCAACGTAAAGACAGTGAATTTAGTAACTATTCGGCAAAATTAAAAGCGGAATTAATGGCATTAAAACAACGTAAAGAAATGATTATGAATCACGACGGAACTGACATTTCTTACGACCAATTGTTATTAGAACCAAATAAAGTTGGAGCATTCACAAGCACCATTGAAGAAAACGTTGAAGAAGCCGTTGCTGATCAAGTTGTTCCAGCAAGTGCAGATGTCCAAGTTGATGCGAGCGAACCGGAACAACCAGTTTCTAAATAATGGTTTCATTGTTTCTTTACATTAAGAATCAGCACGATCAACTCGTTAATTGTTTAAACAGTATTACGCAACAAACCAATCATGAATTTGCTTTACATTTATGTTTAGATGGAACTAATCAAGCCGTTAATGAATTAATCAGCCAGCACGATTTCCGGGGCATTAAAGCGGTCATTGTGCATAAAACCGATACCGCAGTTGGGAACGGGTTCTTCTACCATTTAGCTAAAACAATTGGCGATGGAGACTATGTTTGGTTTGGCAATAGCTATTGTACATTTGCACCAAATTTTATTGCTTTAATCACCCAAATCACGACCACTGATCATCCCGAACTAATTGATTTCTCGCGCAACCACAATGCAAAAAATCATACCGTTGATATCTTTAATATCCGGGATTTGTTTTTTCATCAAGATCAAGTTACCCCATTTATTTATGATAAATTATTTTCCACCACCTTTTTAAATGCCCACAACATCTGTTTTAATCAATTACACACCCAACCGTTAGCCTTCATCTATGATGTCTTTGCTTGTGTCGAAAATGTTTATAAAGTTAATGAACCAGTCTTTACCTATATTCATAATCGCCAAGAATTTGATAATATCTATGATATTATTTATATGGCACAAAACATTGTTAAGCAAAACCAAAATACCGATTTCTGAAAAAATTACTATGTTTTAATTGAATATGTGGCAATTGTCCATATTTTATGTATCTTCTTGTACAATATCTACAAAAACAACGATGATCCAATTATTTTAAAAAATGCCGTGAATAGTTGTAAAGCGTTATTTGATGAAACATTTAAGAATTGACGTGATAACCAAATTATTCAACAAAAAAATCAATTAAACGATGATGTTTGTCATTTGTTACGGAATTTTAATTTCAAAAAGAAAGACATTAATGCCTTAATCAATTTATTAGATCAACAATATTATTCAAGCCAAGCCAATGAGTAAATATTTTTTAGCTTCAGCCTGAATTCGCAGTTGTTGCCGGGTTTTTGATTTGCTTGTCGCATCCGGTATAAGCATTGGCGTGAATGTGCTTGTTATCTATTTTTGTAATCCTGATCATACCTTAAATTTAGCTTCAGCCTGATATTTAGCTTTAATCATTGTTGTCACTTTGCTTGTATTTATTACCTATTTTATTTTGATCCCACTAGTCGCTCACGGTAAAACATTGGGAAATCAAATTACTAAAACCCGCACGATTGTCGTTGATCAAACTCCCACCTTTTTTGCATTAATTAAAAAAGAACTATTTATTTGAATGGATGGATTGTTCATCTATTTATTACTATCATTGATCATTATTGGGTTTACACCGGAGCAATTTAATGAAGTAATGCAAGAACTAATGATGCGCTTTTCTTTTGATTATGCTTATCAATATGGTGCCATTGTTGGGACCTTTGGTCCATTAACGGCATTTTATGCCTTATTCACCGTGATTATTTTTGGCAACATGTGCTTTAAAAACCGCCACCGTTGTTTAAATGATGTTTTTAGTCATACCGCAGTGATTAAAAATGTCAAAATTACCAAAACCAAAACCCCAAAACAAAAACCGAGTAATTTTGTCTTACCCGGCACCCTATCAAATGATTCGCGACGGGAATTAGATAAAATTGATGATCAGAAATATTAAATAATTTAATCAATATAATAAATTAAAGGGATCAACATGAAACACAATGCAACATTAAACATTTTATTTATCGGTGACATTTTTGGCAGTAATGGTCGGCGAGCAGTTAAAGCATTATTACCGAAGTTAATCCAAGAATACCAAATTGATTTAACGATTGCGAATGCGGAAAATACCACCCATGGTCGTGGTTGTTCATTTGCCCATTACCAAGAATTAAAAAAAGCCGGAATTAACTTTTTTACCTTCGGTAATCATACTTGGCAAGTGCCGGACTATCCTCGCGTTTTAAATAATGATGACGTGATTCGTCCAGCCAATTTAAACCAAAGTCATCCTTATGCTAAAGTCGGAAAAGGATCCATGTTAATCAACGTCAAAGGTCAAGCGATTCGGCTAACCAATTTACTTGGTTCATCAATTGATTTTAAAACGCCACTGACCACCAATCCGTTCCTTTACTTACAAGCAATGCTCCACCAACAAAAAAGCGCTCAACCGGTTTTACATATCATTGATTTTCATGCGGAAACAACCAGTGAAAAAAATGCATTAATTGCACAATTTAATGGTCAAGTTAGTGCGATCATTGGAACCCATACCCATGTCCAAACCAATGATGCTAAAATCGTTAATCATACCGCTTACCTAACTGATGCGGGCATGACGGGCGGGTATGAAGGGATTATTGGTGCAGAAGCAAAAACCATTATTGCAAAATTTAACGAACAAGTTACCCGTTTTACTTTAAAACCCGCCAAAGGTAAATACCAATTCAATGCTGTGCATATTAAATTTGTTAATCAGCAACCAACAGCAATTACGCCAATTCAAATTGTCGAAAAATAATTAATCCATTAATTGGTGTGTTCGACGGTGGTGCACATTACGACGTTTTACCAATCATTGACTAATTGCTCATGTTCCAATCCCGAGTAAATAAGCAAAACAAACATCGGTTAAGAAATGGGCACCATTTTCAATTCGCATTCAACCAATAAGCAATAAATAAAGTAATACATAAAGATTAATTTTCCGTTGACGTTGCACGCTAATTCCCGGTAATGTTAATAACATTAAACAACCCATATTCGTTAAAACATGACCACTGGGAAATGATTGAATTCAATCAATTGGATAATCATGATAAAATTCATATCACTTTGGATCAACCACAAAAATTGGCGTAAATAAAACTGACTCATTTAACAAATTGATTGCTCGGAATCGATAACGTGGCATGCTATATTTAATCACTAACGTTAATACTAACAAGGTGATGATTAAAGTGATTGTTTGTCAACATCATTGCCGATAACTATCTAATTTTTCTTTATCAATCCGATTAACCCGTTTTAATAATCAATATGTTAATAAAGTTCCGCCAATCATTCCGCCAATAAAACTAATAATGCTCGTTCATCCTGCCGCCGTTTTTAATGGATATGCTTGATCAGGATTATAGAATAATGTACTAATTAACGGATTAAAACAAAAAAATTCTAAAGCTAAAATATTAATTGTGCTAATTAAAATTAACAATAAATTGGCTTTATTAAATCCGGTTTGATAATGTTGATACTGATAATTAACCGTTAAAATCATCAAACTCGCACTAAATAGTAATAAAACCGGAATCCAGCCAAAAATTTCCACAATTAAACTAATTGGTTCATAATAACCATAATAATGTTGATCCAATAATGGTGCCGCGATTGCTTTAGAAATTGCTAAATCATAAAATACACCAATCACGAATAAACCGATGATTAGGGCAATAATTAATGTTCAAACTAAATGTTTTTTTGAATAACGTCAACGGAAAGCACCCATAATCAATTTTATTATAAATTAAGTTAAAGGCATTAAAGCCAATTATTTAACCGTGAAAACCCTAAATTGGCACCTCTGGAAGAAAATATTATATTAAATTGAAATGATTGTTTTAGAGGTGCCAATTATTTTATATCATAAAAAAGCAAAACTGGTTAAAATAAGATGCGAAGATAATGTAGGAAACGTTTTTTTGATCGCTTCGAAACATGGGTAGAAAAATGGGTTTTGGGCTAAATAACATGTAATATGTTATAATAATAGTGTTATGGGTAACACAAAAAAGGTTCCTTCTACTACAACAATTTCAGCAAAAACAACGTCAATTAAGACGCCAAATGCAACTGTTAAGGTTACCGTTGCTAATGCCACAATTAATTCCGAAAAACCACCAGTTGCATTGGCAAAACTGTTAGATACAAAAAAATTATCAAATGCAACAACAATTAATGCAAAGCAAATTAAAACAGCATCAACTCCAACTGTTAAAGTAACTCCGGTTAATAATCAAGCAGCAATCGCACACAAGAAACCCGTTGTGAATAATGCCGCTGTTGCTGCCAAAAAACCAACTGCTGTTCGTCCAGCGGCTAGTGTAACGAACCGTGTGAATTTTAAATTTGATGAACCAACCAAGAAAGTTGTTCATGCTCAACCAACTAAAAAAGTTGTGCACGATCAACCAACAAAAACCCAAAAAATTATTTCGCATAAATCCGAAACAAAGAAAGTTACTCACCAAACTAAAGCAATTAGTGGAGCATCAAGTGCCGCATTCGATAATAGTAAACCACGTAAACAATTAAATTTATTCCAAGCCATTATTTTCTTAATTGGTACAGTAATTGGAATTGGAATCTTCTTAAAAAATGGAACAATTTTCAAAATTAATGCTGATGCTAACAACGATGTTAATGGATGGGGAGTGTTATTTTCGTGGGTGATTGGTGGATTAATCGCGATTGCAACTTGTGTTTGTTTTATTGAAATTGGTTCGGTAACTTTAAAACACCGTAATACTGGGTTTAGCGGATGAGTTGAAGCGTTTAATGGTCACCGTGTTGGCCGATTTGCCCAAATTTTCATGCCTTTTTGCTATTTTTGTTTCTTATCATTAATTATTTTGATATTTGTTGTCGAGTTGATATTTTTCTTCATTTGAAATTTAATCAAGCAAGCTGATTCAAGTTTTGATCTAGCTGGTACATTCCCACACATTGGATATATCTTATTGGTTACTTTTGTGTTATGATTTGCATTGGTTGCATTCAACGTTTACAAACAACATGCATCAAATTTAACTGTTCAAATCCTAGCGTATGTTAAATTTGTTCCATTGTTTGCTGCCATTATTTTAGGAATTGTTTTTTTAGGTAACGGTGGAGCTGATTCAGTAAATAACCTTTTTACAAAATTTACCGAAAACGGGCAAACTAAAAATGATGTTGCAACAGTAATTTCTGGTGTTGATTTGTTTGCGCTATGTGTTTCATTACCACCAATCTTCTTTGCGACTGATGGATTTACTGTAACTGGATCAATTTCAACTCGAATTAAAAATGGTCAACGCAATGCACCATTAGCTATTACCATCGGAATGTGTATTATTATTTTCATCTATATTGCAATTACTGTTGCCCAAATTTTTACTGGCGCAGGAAGTATTTCAGCTTTAATTCCAGTTGTCATCAATAACGATGTTGGAGCTTATCTTGGAATAATTGTCTGGTGTTTTATTGCCTTCTCGGCGTTTGCAACAGCAAATGGAATGTTAATGAGCGGAATTAGTCAAGCACACGATGCAATTAAAGGTAACTATGTTGTATATAGTGAAAAACTATTACAAAAAACAAAAGGGAAAGATTTAGCGGCTGGTGGAATTGCGATTAGTGTCATTGGTTTTATTTTTGCTTTAGCTTTCTTTATTCCAGCAATCTTTGTTGAATCAGATGCATTTATGGACGTTGGAACATCAATTCCTTCGTTAGTTGCATTCTTGTTATATGGAATTGTTATTTTTGGTGCATTATTAAATCGTTATACTAAAAAAGTCGCTGTACAACGTTCAAAATTCTTATTACCTTGTGGAATTCTTGCAGTGATCGGTATTGCTTTCTCAGTTGCCTTTACTTTCTTCTATGATAACTTATATACAGCATTCATTGAAAAACCATTTGAAATAAATACAAGTGTTGGTGGATTTAACTATGGATATAACATGATTAACTATCTAACAAAGGGAATTTTAACTTGATTGATTTTAATCTTATTTGCCGCTGTCCCATTTGTTAATGATCTATTAATCAAATTGACGAATAAAAAATACGGTCAAAAATTAATTTGACAATAATCATGGGTTTGGTTAAACAAAAAAAAATTTGATTAATTAATTGAACAAAAGTTAGTTTTGGGGCAATTATCATTTGTCTATTAACTTCATTAGTTCTACAAATCCTTGGTTTATCGCCATTTGCCATTAGTCAAAAAGCATGATATTGACTAACAACCGGAATTATTATCTTTGCTGCTGATTGTGTGGCATTAGCTTTATTAATTAAAAATAAACAATACAGTTTAGTAATTTGATTAATTGCCGTTATCATCATTGATTTAGTTTGAGTTGGTTATGATGCAGCAAGAATTATTAACCGAAAAATTAGCATTCCGTATGATGTTTTAAACTATTGCTCATGATTCAATGTTGGTAGTTTATCGGCACTAACAATCATTAATTCTTATCGTTTATTCCATTAATTGGTTAAACAGCATTATTATTTACCAATAATTATTTATAATTAAATTATAGAGTCATTATGCTAAAATCAATGTTAAGTTCGATCATTACGAAGCATTTTAAAAAGAAGCTTGATGGTCTAACAATTAAAGAAGAAGATATCGCAGAAGTATTGCGCGAAATTCGCATTGCTTTACTTGATGCCGATGTTAATCTTTTAGTTGTTAAAAATTTAATTAAAAGTATTAAAGAAAAAGCGGTGGGACAAATGGTGCAACCAGGCCAAGATCCCCAAGCGATTTTTTTAACCATTGTCAAAGATGAATTAACCAATATTCTTGGTCAACACGATGCACCAATTACAACCAATAAAACATTTATTAATGTGATGATGGTTGGTTTACAAGGATCAGGAAAAACAACCACTTGTGCCAAATTAGCAAATTGGTATCAACAAAAACACCAAAAGAAAGTCTTATTGGTTGCCATTGATGTTTATCGTCCAGCCGCAATTGAACAATTACAAACATTAGCGAAAGAGATCAATGTGGAATGTTTTGCCCGTGGTACCCAAGATCCCGTGGTAACAGCTGATGAAGCATATACCTATGCCAAACAAAATGGCTTTAACGTTGTCATTTACGATACGGCCGGTCGTTTGCAAACAAACCAAGCATTAATGGATGAATTAAAGCATGTGCGAAATAAAATTAATCCCGATGAAATCATCATGGTTGTTGATGCAATGAGTGGTCAAAACATTATTGATGTCGCAACAACGTTTAATCAAGCATTAACCTTATCTGGTTTTATTATTACCAAATTAGATGGTGATGCACGAGCCGGAGCAGCTTTATCATTAACAGCTTTATTAAACGTACCAATTAAATTAGTTGGTACTGGTGAACGCATTGGTTCAATTGATCAATTTCATCCGAGTCGAATGGCCGAACGAATTTTAGGGTTGGGAGATATTTTAACATTGGCCGAAAAAGCGCGGGATGTTGTGGATGAAGGACAAATGAAAAAAATCTTTACCCGGATGTTAAGTGGTAAAATTAATTTGGATGATCTATTAGTATTGATTACCCAAATGAAAAAAATGGGACCAATGAATATGATTATGGGCATGATGCCTGGAGCACTCCAACAAAAAGTTAGTGGGGCAAATTTAGAAGAAGCCGAAAAGAAAATTGATAACTATACCATTTTAATGAATAGTATGACGTTATTAGAACGCCGGAATCCGGCTTTATTTAAAAAAGAACCGAACCGGAAAATGCGGGTAATTAAAGGTAGTGGCAAAAAACCGGAAGATTTTAATAAATTATTGAATGAATGGGAACGTATGCGGGACCAAATGGCGGAAATGGGTAAGATGATTCGCGCTGGCAAAAATCCCTTGGCTGGGATGATGTAAAATTTTAGAATAATATATATATATATTATAGGAATGAAAAATAGTATATAATATAAATATTAACTAATCAGTAGCATATGATAAAAAAATTAGCAAGTATGATCAAAAACACGTTTAATCGGGCAACGTTGATTTGATCGATCATCGCCGTATTTCTATTAACTGGTGGTGGTGTTGGGACTTTTTTCATTGTTAATGCCAATAAGAGTACAACCAGTTTTATAACTGATACAGTTATTACCACTAGTACTAATGATTTAAATGTTGTTTACGGTAATACGAAAACTATTACCTATCACGCGAGTGAAAAAGGTCAATGACATTTTACGACCGATGCAACCAATTTTCTCGATTATTCAATTGATGAAAATAACGATTTAACTGTTGTTTTATCAGCCAGTGCTAATGTTGGGCAATATCCATATACGGTTAGTTTCAGCCCACCCCCTGAGAAATATGCATTTAATCCCGAAACCATTGATGCTGTAATTACGGTTTTAACTAGCGATGCAATTAAGATCGTGCAAGGCAGCAATGTCGTTAATGAGCAAATTTTTGGTGCGGAAACTAAAAACACATATACAATTGAAAAAGATCAACAACAATTAACGGGTGGAACTTGATCACTTAGTCCAAAATTTACTAACATTGACTGTGATCCACAAAACGGAACAATCACTTATGGAACAAATTTAGCGGTTGGGGTTTACAATTTTGCCATTCAATGTGTTTATAATCCTAATTATGTTATTGCTGAATTACCCATTGAATTTGCGGTTAATTTAGCAACGCCAGTAATCGGAATTGAAGGTGATAATTTTACGATAAGTAAAGTTTATGGCGCTTCAACATCAAAAAAATTTAATAGTAGTGTTCCTAGTGGTAAATGAACGATAATCGCTAATCCACATGCGGATATTACACTTAACGAAGATAATGGTGATTTAACGGCGAAAGCGACTTTACCGGTTGGTGAATATCCATTCACTGTTAACTATTTAATTAATGAGGCCAATCCCGACTACCGCGATGCAACAATCCACTGTATGGTTATTGTTCAATCAGGTACGACAACAATTAATACGCAAGGTAACGATTTTACCATTACGAAAGTTTATGGTGGTGATGTATCGAAAACATTTACTGGTAGTGTTAGTGGTGGAACATTTAGTTTAACAGGTAATACAAACAATGATATTTCAATTACTCAAGGTGGAGTATTAACAGCGAAAGCAACACTGCCGGTTGGTGAATATACTGCATCGATTAAATATGCACTTAACAATTATACTGATGCAACTGCAACATGTACAATTGTTGTTCAACCAGGTACAACAGCCATTAATACAGCAAACAACGATTTTACCATTACGAAAGTTTATGGCGCTCCGGCGGCATCACGAACATTTACTGGCAGTGTTAGTGGTGGAACATTTAGTTTGACAAATAATCCCCATAATGATATTGCAATTACACAAGCTGGAGTATTAAGCGTTAAAGCGACGGTGCCGGTTGGTAATTATTCAGCAAATATTAAATATACATTAGCGAATTATACTGATGCGACGAAAACATGTACAATCGTTGTTCAACCAGGTACAACAACCATTAATACAGCAAACAACGATTTTACCATTACGAAAGTTTATGGTGCTCCGGCTGCATCACGAACATTTACTGGTAGTGTTAGCGGTGGAACATTTAGTTTAACAGGTAATACAAACAATGATATTTCAATTACTCAAGGTGGAGTATTAACAGCGAAAGCAACACTACCGGTTGGTGAATATACTGCATCGATTAAATATGCACTTAACAATTA
>JAITFD010000001.1 GCA_031281575.1 Mycoplasmataceae bacterium
AGAATTTTTTCTTTAATTCGTCGTTCATCGGATTGCAAAGCTTTTGCTCCACGTAATGGATCACCGCCTGAACCACTACCACGGGTATTTTCTTTATCAATCAAGAAAGTAATTAAACCTTTACAATGATTAGAGATTAGTGAATTTACATCAGTATTTAATGCTCAAATTTGCACGTTTTCTGGTCATTCGCGAGTTTTAATTAAATAGTTAACAATATTTGTTCCAGCGCCACCAATGCCGATAATTTTGATTTTCCAACTATTTAACAACTTTGTTAAGTCTGCTAAATTATCACCTAAATCATCATCGTTATTATTTAACGGTGTATCTTGTTGTTTTTCCGTAAAAATAACTTCTTTTGTTTGTTGGGAATTAATTGTTTCGTTTTGCTTTTTTTCTTCTTCGTCATCAAGCAATAAGAAATTTAAACCATTGATGGCCATTAATTACCTCCTTTCGATGCTAATTTTGTGGAAATGATGCCAAAATTTAAAACTAGTTCTTTATTAATTTGGTTATGTTCAATATAGTTGTCGATATTCTTAGTGATGCTATATTGACGATTACTGTTTTTAATCAATTGGTGTTGTAAGTAAAAATTGAACGCTTGTTGAATAATGCCGATATTATAGTTTTGTAAAAATGCAATTGGCGCCGCTTCTAATAGTGTACAATTTACATTTTGTGATTTGAAAAAATTATAGCTTTCATCGCGAGCAACAATTACCGGATTACATACATCATTAATTTTACTATTGATTGCGCCTTGGATTTTTGCTAAATAATTATTCGTAAATTGATTCAAAATATTATTTTTAAATAAATTTTGATTAATGATAGTAACCTCAAGATATGATCCAGGATAAATATTACAAATCGGAATTGAGTTTGTTTCGTTTTTAACAATTTTATATAAATTGATCAAATCCGTAATTTGTGTTTCGTTATCAATTTGGAATAAAGCTTTAAAATCTTGAATGATTGAGTTATATCCAACATTCAGTTCGTATTTCTTTTTAAATGCATGAACACGAGTGGATGCACGGTTAATATCAAAATAGGTTTTGCCGTTATTAATACTTAATGTTTCAAGAATCAAATCGTGATCAAGAATTAACAAGAGGTCTAAATTTAATTCGGAAAATAACTTATTAATGACACGTAAGATTTCACCCGAACATTTAATTTCGTCGTAAACAAACTCGATTGAATCATATTGTTCAGTATTAAAATCCAATTGATCAACTTTTTTATTCCCATTAACTAATCACGTTTTTAAATCAATAAAAATCGTTTTATATGTACTAGTTTGGTGGCTAAATAAATCAAGGCGAATATCTTGTAAAAGAATATCAAAATTTTTCGCTTGATATTTCTTTGATTGACAATTATCTTTTTTTCTTAAATGCAAAGATGAAGCAACAAGAATATATTGATCAATCGGCATTTTGGTAAACACATCAATTTTAAATAATAAATCTTTTAAGACATTTTTAATTTCTTTGTAGTTGATATTTTTTGCCGCGGAAAAATCAATATCAAAATCGACATGTGCTTCTTCGTAAGCTAAGCAATGTGTTTCGTTTGTTTGACGGGCAAAAACACTAACTTTGATTGTGTTTTCTTCAAGTGCGATAATCGCATATACTTTTTCTAAATTCATATTAATTTTTAATCACTCCTCGTAATTTAGCACTACGTGATCGGGGATTGTTGGCTAATTCTTCTTTGCTGGCTGTGATCGGTTTACGGGTAATCAAATTGAATACACTCTTACTAAACATAATTGGGACTTCTTTCGGCGTATGATCAGTTGTTCAATTTGTGAATGCTGATTTAACAATCCGATCTTCTAACGAATGAAAAGTAATAACCGCAACTGTCCCTAAATAATTGACTAATGGCGGAATTTGGCTTAAAACGTTTTTCAAATTATTCAATTCTTGATTTACTTCCATACGAATTGCTTGAAAATATTTTCGCGCTGGATGTTGTTCTTTTTTTAAAATTTTTCAAGCTAAGTTTTTTTTAATCAAATCAACTAATTCTTTTGTTGTTGTAATTGGTTTTTCGGTTCGGGCTGCGATAATTGCTTTTGTGGTTCGATACGGAAATTTAATTTCGCCAAAATTAATAAAAATCGTATTTAATTGCGCGGCAGTGTAATTATTAATTACATACAATGCATCAACTTTTTGTGTTTGGTCAAAACGCATATCTAATTTTGCATCGTGGTGATAACTAAAACCACGGCCTAAATTATCATACATCGGCGAACTTGCTCCTAAATCAAGGAGAATACCGTCCACTTTCGTGATGCGTAATGTTTGCAAGATTCGCGATAAATTAGCAAAATTATCTTTCACAATAATTACCCGGTTTTCATTTTTAAATTTTTCTTTAATATAAGCGATACTATCAGCGTCATTATCAATACAAACTAATTTACCGGTTTTAATTCGCTTAATGATTTCCGCACTATGCCCGCCACGACCCGCAGTACAATCAACATAGATTCCATCAGGACGAACATTTAGTACATTGAGTGTTTCGTTTAATAAAACTGGAATATGTAAATTACTCATTTGCACCTCCGTTAGCAATTTGGTCAGCGATTGCTTCAAATTTTGGTTCGGCAGTTTTAATGTAATTTTCGTAAGTGTCTTTATCTCATAATTCAATTGAATCACCCATTCCAGCAATAACAACATCTTTCACAATTTTTGCATCATCAAGTAAATTCACTGGAATTAAGATTCGGTTGGCACTATCAACACTAATTTGGGCGCTTTTGCCTAAAGCAACACGTGCTACTTGACGACGGTTTGATCCGAGGTTGTTGGAATTACCTAACAATGCCACTCAAGCCCGGAATTCTTTTTCTTGACGGATTTCCAAACAATTATCAAAACCTTTACTAACATAAAGATTTTTGTCTAATAGAGCCGCTAACTTACTTGGTAAATTAATTCTTTTCTTATTATCTATGGTGTGAATATATGTACCGATAAACATTTTATGACATTTTGTCCCACTTTGGAACACTTTTATTATATATTATTTTTATAAAAAGTACTAAAATAAATAAAAAATGCCGGAAAAAAGGCAAATTTTTTGTCTTCATTTTATATAATATATAAAATGCTTAAACTATTCATTACTAGCGATGAACAAATCAGTAAGTGATGTATTGAACAAAATAAAACCAATACATTAGTTGTTGATAGTGATGCATCGGTTACTGATTTTATCAATGAAATCGAACAATTATCGTTATTCAGTACAGTAAGTGAAGTGGCAATTATCAATCCATCATGGATTAACAAAATTACTGCTGAGCAAATTAAGAAAATCAACCAAAATGATAAAACAGTAACAATTCATGTCATCGAGAAAAAAACAAAAAAGCAAAATCATCCGCAAATTTTTATTGATAATGCCATTACCATTGAACAACAAAATACAATCGATAGTATTTGAATGGAAAAAACAATTAAACAGATTTTAACCAAACATCAAGCAAAATTCGATAGCATTGATACGAAAAAAAAGTTTCTTGATGGAATTGCTCGCGATCCATTTGTTGTTGTTCATGAATTAACGAAGTTATGTCTATATAATCCGATCATTACGGATGAAGCAATTGATCGTTTATTAAGCGCCCAAAGCGATGAAGATGTTTATAAGTTAATTAACCATTTGTTATTAGGTGATATTAAAAAGTGCTTAGAACTATACGAATCATTAATAATTAAAAAATATCAACCAAGCGAATTAATTGGGATTTTAGCTGGGCAGTTATTTAACTTAAAACTGATGAAACAATTGGCTGATTTAGGTAACTCACAAGCAAAAATTGCCCAAATTTTAAATATTCCGTTTTGGATTTGCAAAAATCAGCAAATTTTACTTACTAAAGTATCACTAACGCAGATAAACTTTTTATTTAAAGATTTAGTTATTAACGATTATAATATAAAAAAGGGAAATACTGATAATCCCTACCGTCAACTTAAACTTTTTTTAATTAAACATGGCAAGTAATCAAAAACTACTCAAAATCCGCGATACAATTGAAGCATATTTGCAATATGTAATTCAATTACCGGTTATTGCTAGTTCACTGCCCCAAGATCGTGAATTACAAAAAATCATCTTTTGTTTAATTGATGTTCATGCATCGATCAATAAACAATCTGATCATCCAGTTTCCGATCAATTATTAACCCGATTTGTTGAATTAACCCATGAACCACACGAATTGAATACAAAATGTAATTTGCAAAATACCGTTGATTTAATCGATCAAGTGAATTGACTTGTCACTTATTGTAAAAATCGTTATAACATCGACATTACAACCCATCATGAATTCAATCATGATCAACAAGTTCAAGATTTACCAGATGAAGTTGGTACTCAACAATTTTTTAATCAAAAAATTAACGATGATAACAGTTTTAATACAGCAAATACCCAAAGTGGTAATTGAACGGAAAATGTTTTTTGGCGAACAAATTTTAGCAACGTTAATCCTGAACGATTAGCTAAGCTAAAGAGCGATATAATGAACGGAAAATTCTATTTTTACGATTCAAAACCAAAAATTATTCCGCAATTAAAAAATATTTTTTATATTAATTCTTGTGTATTTCAAATTATTCTATTAGCTTTATCAGCCGTAATTTTTATTGCGACGTTTGCTTCGGTTGCCCCTTTTTCAACTGCCCAAGTTGCTGGCGTTATTACATCAATCATCGCTTTGTTATGAGCATGTTATTTTTATCGGGCAACAAAAGTATACTTTAAACATTTTGGTGAACAAGAAAAGAAAAACGAAATGTCTTTCTATTATTTTAATTTGGCGGATTTTACGGTGATGTACTGATTATTAGGTTTTTTTATTGCAATTCTTGCCTTTACTGGTGTTGATGATTCAATTAGTTTTCTCCCTGTGACAATTATTACTGCCAATCCGAACAATGCTTTTGCCATTCTTTTTACTACTGTTTTTTCGTTAGGCATTTTGTCATTCATCGTTAATGTCGTCGTTTTATTCTTAGCGCGAAAATTCAATCCGAAATGTGATAATAAAATTTTTCAAGAAATTTTAAAAAAATATATGACTGGTGATGATGATCCGGCAAAGAATCCACCACGCAATATTGTCGATTAAATTTAATGCCAAAATTTCCCCAACGTGAATTAGAACGTATCATTAATCTTATTTGTTTAAAAAATCATTGAAAAGTCGAATGGTTTGCCGATGGTTGAATTTGTGCAATTACCGCAGCAAAACAACCGCAATATATTTTTGGTTATAATTTTTTTATTAATGATGTTAGTAGTAGTAAAATCTGTTCCGATAAAGCCGCGACAAGTGAAATCTTAAATCGGGCAAAAATTCCAGCTTTTGTCCATTATTATTTTCGCAATCATTTTTATCATGAACAAGAATTAATTGCAACTTTTAAAAAATTAAAAAATAACGTTGTAATTAAACCAAACGAAGGAACAAGCGGAATCGCGGTTTTACACTGTACAAAGCAAAAAACTTTTTTAAAAGAAGCAATTCGCATTTTAACGGAATATCAAACATTAGCGATTAGTCCGTTTTACGCATACGAAAATGAGTACCGGCTAGTGATCTATCAACAACACGTTGTAATTCATTATCAAAAACATCGACCGTACCTAATTGGTGATGGCAAACATTCGCTTGCACAATTGATTAAAATCCATAAAATTCATAATGCTGAAATATTGCCAATAAAAAATATTCCGAAAAATGGTGAAAAAATACCGCTGACATGAAAACATAATTTAGGCCAAGGAGCAAAGATTACCGAAAACATTCCATTACCGCTATTAAATCGATTAACCAAGCTTGCTTTAAAAGTCCAAAAATTATTAGGTATTAAGTTTTTTTCCATTGATTTTGCCGTGACTAATCAATGAATTAAAGTTGTTGAGGTTAATAGCGGGGTGATGCTTGAGCATTTTGCAGGCATTAATCGCAAAAATTTTCAACGTGTTTATGATTTATATTTTCGAGTCTTAAAAGATGCACTAAAACGTTAAAATTTCGCGGTTTTTTTCGGTTTTAATTTTAACAACATATTTTTCCTACATTTGCTGTAGTTTCATTTAATAGCTTTATATATCGATAAATGTCGGTAATGTTAAAAAATTCATTTCGTTTGGGAAAAAAAACGGATAATGTTTACTTTTTAAAATTTGTTTTTATAATTTAAGTAGATTGATAAAATTTCATCGTTTATCATGATTAAGAATTACACTAAGTAGTTCGTAACTTATTTTTTTTCTAAAACCTATGCCTAAGTTAGTTAATAACACATCTTTATCCATTAGAAAAAAACAAGATTTCCTTTTTGATTTTTATAATTTAAATAATTTTTATCGCCCAATCATCGGCAATGTCGCAATGCAACTATATATTAATTTATTAAGTGAAGCAATTAATTACCAAAAAATCGGGGGACAAATGTTGCTTGAACAATTTGTTGAGCGTTATCAATTAACATATGAAGAATTTCACGCGGCAAGAAAAAAAATTGAAGCAATTGCGTTAATTGATACTTATTATGATGAACGCGAACAAGCATATCACATTATTGTTAATCCAGTTGAACAATATCAAACATTCATTGAATTGCCCCAATATAAATCATTATTAACTAATAAGATTGGCGTTGATGGAATTGAGCGCTTAAATTATCTATATAATGCTCAACCATATATTGAAGGCGGTGCGGTGGCGATTTCTCAACCATTAACCTATTTAGTTGATCAAATCAACAATAACGATGTCCGCTTTAACGAAATATATCAAAAAATTGCACAAATCCACCAAAATCAATTAATTATTTCCGATGACTGTAAAAAAATCATTGAAGAAAACTGTAATCATTTTACCACCAATGAAATTTTAACCTTCTTAAATAATTCGGTCATCTATGCAAATAACGGGCAAGTGTTTATTGATCAAGCGATATTGATTGAAAAAATTCGTTTACATTTACTTACCTCAACAAAAATTAAAGCCAACTTACAAGTATATCGTAACCACGCAATTTTTGAAAAAAAAGCAAGTGAAGCAGAAATTCAAAAAGTCTTTGCCAGTTATCATTTAAATTGTGAACAATACTTATATAGTATTACGAAAACAAATCTCGCTGAACATGATTTAGAATTAATTAGTCAATTGCGTCATAAACAATTAACCGATGCCCAAATCAACATGTTAATTGATTTCACTTTTTTTAAAAGCAAGATTGGTCGTTTATCACACAGTTTCATTAAACCAACTGCCCAAACAGTTTTGAATATGAATTTAAATACACTTGATAAAATGCTTTCTTATTGAGATTATGACATTAATAAAAAAGTAACGAAAAAGACTGATGTTGATGAAGTTGAAGAAAAAATCACAACTTGAGATGCATAAACTTGATCACGAAATTTTCGCATATATTAATCAGGAATTTCCGCAATTAAAAATCACTGAAATTGAATTTAAACTGTATCGTGGTGAACTAGCAAATATTTATTGAGCGGCAAAAAATAATTTACCACAATCATTAACGGTTATTCGTAACCAAATGAATAAGTTGGAATTTATTAACCAAATTAACGAACAAGATTTTATTATCCAATATTTACCATTTCGAAGTGCAAGTTATGCAAACGAATGAATTAAATGACGATTTGATAAGAAACATATTAAATCAGAAAACTACGAAAGCATGAATAAGTTTACATTAGCGTTAGCAAAAATTTTAAAAAAAGAAAATATGCCAATTGAAAATATGTATATTTATGGGAAAAACGGAATTGGCAAAACATGACGCATTATCCCTTTCATCAACGAATTAGTCTTACGGAAAAATCATGTCAAACAAAAAAAACCTTTTACGGCAAGTTATTTATTAGCGAATGAAATTAATGATGAATTCTTTTCCATATCACCACACGCATATGAAGATTTAAAAGCTCAAAATCGATTAATATTACAAGAATTAATTAATATTGACTTATTAGTGATTGATAATTTTTGTAATGATTTTTCAACCCGAAATATGGGTGCATACGAACAAATGTTTTATAAATTAATTCAAATGCGTTTTGAATGCAAAAAACCAACGATCATTATTAGCAATTTTAGTATTGAACAATTAACTAAATTGGTGACAAAAATTGATCAAAAAAATCGTGAACATTTCATCAGCTTTTTTGAGAAATTAAAAAAAGCTTGTGCAAATCAAACTTATTTTGTTCAAGGGACAAATAAATAACGATTAATATATAATATTAATAATATGGCTCATACGGTTCACAAATTTAGCAGTGAAATTTTAAAAAGTGCGAGTGATATTCGAAAATTAGTATCGATAATTCCAAAAACGAATAGCATTTGTGTTGTTTCTGGATTGGGTGAAACAAATACGTTATTTAGAGAATTAGTAAAAAGTGCCGGACAAGGTAATCAGGAAAAAGCACTTTTTATATTTGAACAAATTAAACAAGCCCATCTCGCAATTGCCAATGAATTAAATATCCCACCACGTCATCTTGAAAGCTGTTTTATTGAACTTAATAATCGTTTGCGAATTATTATCAGTTCATCGGAACGTGTATATAACGAAGATTACGATGCTATTGTTTCGTATGCTTCAATTTTAGCAACAACGATTATTGCCCGTTATGCAAATCTACCAATTATTGATGCCTTAAAAGTAATTAAAACTGATGGCCAATTTAATAACGCAAAAATTGATGTTGATTTATCGCTTAAATTATTTAGTGAACAATTAGTTAATCAATCATGCTTTGTCGCTGGAAATATCGGTTCCGACCAAAAGAATCGACCAACAACATTTAATGTGCATGGATCAAATTATACCGCTGCGACACTTGCTGCTTTTGTAAAAGCAAATGAAATTGTTATTTGAACAAGCAAAAACGGAATAAGTGTTATTAAAGATAAACTCATCCCCGATTCATTACATAATTCAAAAATTGATTACGATGGAATTAGTGCGATTGTGCATGTTAATCCGATGATTTTTTCACGTTATACTTTTAACATCATTCAACAAAATAAATTAAAAATTCACATTCGTAATTTATATGATCAACGTAATGATGGAACTTATATTACTGCAACAACGACTGCACCATATTTATTAATTAATGAATTTAGTAATTTATCAATGGTAAATTTTGATCGCTTAATTAAAATTCCTGATCTTGAAACGATCCCTTATTCACTCGCTGCTAATGACCATTCATCAATCATTATCAACGGTAATTTAATTGATCAAATTAACAAAATTTTTAATTCAATCAGTCACCATTTTGTGGCAAACATTTACACTGTTTTTATTACTTCAAATTGTCTATCTGAACGGGTATTTAATCAATTGATTAAAACATTAGAAGAACAAAAACTTTCACCTTTAACTTACCAACTAAATACCCGTAAAAATCTTTCCGTTTTAGTTTTTGATCAATCTGTTAATAAACAAAAAGCAATTGAAATCATTTATCATCATTTAATTTCCATCATTCAACAATAATGACGCAAAATAAAAACCGTGATCAATATTTTATGGAACAAGCAATTAAAGCATCGCTTCATTCTGATGATCCAAATACAAAAGTTGGTGCGGTTTTTGTTAAAAATAATCAAATCATTAGTAAGGGCTGAAATCATTTTCCAATTAATGCCAAACGCAATAGTTTTCCAAAAACCAATCAAGCAAAAGATTGATTGAAAACTAAATATCCGTACATTATTCATGCCGAAATGCACGCTGTATCAAAACTAAAAACGAGCTTAAAAAATGCAAAATTATATGTGACACTTTTTCCATGTAATGAATGTATAAAAAATTTAAGCGAATCAGGATTAAAAGAAATTATTTATTTAGCCGATACACATGCCAAACAACCAGCATTCATTGCATCAAAAAAGATCATTAAAGCATGTCAAATTCCCATTCGCCAATTAAAAATTAGCAAATAATGATTTAAATTCACATGAACTAAAGTTCATCGAATAAATTTTCATATATAATATGATTGTATTTTATAATGCCTGAAACAAATACACCACGCGAAGCTGTAGTCCTAGTTGAACCAATTTCAACACCCCGCGCAATGATCGGACTTGTTGCTTCGAAAAACATTCTACCGATTGTTATTTTTACAAATTATCGTGTTCATCCCGAAAATGCCGTTTATGAATTATTGCATTTACGTGATGAGACGGAAAAATCGATTCGTAAAGAATATAAAAAACAAGCATTTTTCATTAATGAACCAAACGACTACAATGCATTAATTAAACAACTAAAGCAATATCAAATTATTGGTGTAATTAAAGGTAGTGATGGTGGTGTGAGATTAGGTGAAAAAATTTCGCGAAGTTTCAATCTTCCAACTAATCGGCCAAATTTTTTCAATTGAGCATTAGATAAATTCAAAGTAAATAAAAAAATTAAAAGTGCGGGAGTTCGGGCAATTAAAACTTTTCTTTTTAATCGTAAAGATAATCACGAAAAATTAATTCTTAAATGTGCTAATCATTACCCACTATTCATTAAACCACCACTAGGAGCCGGAGGATGTAATTCCTATATTGCATATAATGCAAAAGATTTAAAAAAACACATAAAAGAAATTTTTAATATCCGGAATAATCAACAATATCTTTATCGTGAGATATTAGTGCAAGAATTAATTAATGGTGAGGAATATGTGGTAAATACATATACGCAAAACGGGCACCATTATGTTTCTGATGTTTGGAAATATATTAAAGAAATTACGAATCGCGGGGCGTTTATTTATCGTAATACAATTTTGTTAAATGGCAATTCCGTCATTAAACAAACAATTATTAATTATGCAACGAGTGTTTTAAATGCTTGTAAATTTCAAAATGGACCTTGTCATATGGAAATTAAAGTTGATCATAATGGCCCAGTATTAATCGAATGTAATTGACGAACAATGGGTGGTTCGCAATTCTTAACTGAACCTTTGTGTCTGGGATCATCACAAAACGGATTATATTTAAGTACGGCAACCGAACCACACTTTGGTCAAGAAAAATTAAACAAATTATATGAAGACTATTCTGGATATGCAGAATGTTTGGATATTATGCCGCAAATTCACGGAACGGTGAAACGAATTAATTTACCATTTCTATTACAAAAACTGCCATCATTTCATCGCGATATTATCTTTGTTGATCCGGGATTTAAAGTTATACCAGCTCAAAGTATTGACGATGATTTAGGCAATATTCAATTTTATCATCACGATCATAGTATCTTAAAAAAAGATGTTGATTTATTTATGGAAATCGAAGATCATTGTCTTGACATTTTTTTTGAATTTGAACAAAAACCAATTGATCGTGATTACAAATTACCCCGCACTACCAACAGCGATCTGAAAAAATTAGAAGCATTCATCACGGAACAAAAAGGTCAGTTAATTGGTTTAAATCGTTCGGCCAAAATCTTATGGCATAATTTAACGAAAAATAAAACACACGTGAATAAATTGCACACAAACAAACACACATATGTAATCATTGATAATTACCGCGTATCAAGCGATATTTGCAAAAGCTTCACGTGAATTGATCAGCTTGAACGAAAAATTAAAAAAGGTACAACACTTGTTTTCACAAATAACTTTTTAAACAAAACATGTCATGGGTTTAAGTACTTACTGGCACTTAACAATCTCTTGCCCCGAACACCAGCAAATTGTCAATTATTACACAAATTTTCTTTTTGGACAAAAAAATAATTAAATCCTTATTTTATATATAAAATAAAGAAATTAAGTCTTTTTTCCGTGTAGTTTCATCAATATAATATATATATAAAATTGATCGACTAACTGAATATGAGCGAAAATTTAATGATCATTGAGTCACCGAACAAAATTGAAACGATCAAAAAATTTTTAAATAAGGACTGAAAGATTCTCGCCACTGTCGGCCATATTCGTGATTTAGGTAAAACGGGTGAGCGGAAATTAGGTTTTGATGAAAAGACATTAGAACCGACATGAATCATTCCGCGTTTAGATAAAAAAATCAAAGGCGCAAATATTGTAAGCGCAAAAGAACGAATCAATAATATTAATGCGGCTGCTCGTGAAGCAAAAAACATCTATATAGCATCCGATCCCGATCGGGAAGGGGAAGCAATCGCTTGACATGTTTATGAAGTATTAAGCGATGCTGACAAGAAGAAAGTTAAACGAATTACATTTAATGAAATTACTAAAGAAGCAGTTTTAAAGGCAATTAGTCACCCCCGTGATATTAATGATAATTGGGTAAAATCCCAGTTTGCCCGGCGAATTCTTGACCGCTTAATTGGTTTTACATTATCTAGACTCGTTTATAAAAAACTCCATGGTCGTAGTGCTGGTCGAGTTCAAACTGTCGCATTAAAAATGATTTATGACCGGGAAAAAGAAATCGCGGCCTTCGAATCATATAAATGATGAACGCTTGATACATTTGTCAATCCGACGGGTGATGAATTAATTCTTCGTGCTGCAAATCCAAAAATTAAATCATTAGAGTTTTTTAATCAAAAACAAAATGAAACCGAAAGTCCAGAAGACAACAAAGAAGATAAAACCGAAATTCTTTTTGCTAATGAACAATCAGCAAATGCGGTAATTAAATCGTTAGCTGATACTTTTGAAGTTTATGCAGTTGATAAACCCCAATATCGTACGCATCAACAACCGCAACCATTTAAAACATCAACATTACAAATTACCGCAATCAATAAACTGGGTTGGTCAATTAGTAAGGTTACCCAAGTGGCACAACGATTATATGAAGGAATTAAAGTTCATGGTGAACATACGGCTTTGATTTCTTATCCACGAACTGATAGTACACGTTATTCACCAATTTTTGTCGAGAAAGCCCAACAATACATTGTTAAACAATATGGTCAAGAATATTATGATGACCGTCATGCTCATGATGCCAAAAAAGCGAGTGCAAATAATAATGTACAAGATGCGCATGAAGCAATTCGGATTATTGATTTAACATTAGACCCCGAACGAATTAAAGACCAAATTGCCGCTGATGACTATCGTTTGTATCGTTTAATTTGATTACGTACTATTTCGTCATTAATGGCACCATCAAAAACGGAAATTATTAGTGTGCGATTGATTAATAATGAAAATAAATTCTATACCCATAACTCGAAAGTTATCTTTGATGGATATCGCAAAGTTTGGGATGCAATTGAAGAAAGTAGTCGTGGTTCAAAAATTGATTTAAATAAATACCAAGTTGGCGCAACATTTAAATTAAAAAGCACAAAAGCAATCGAACATACTGCTGCTCCACCACCACATTTCAATCAAGCAACATTGGTTGCTGCATTAGAAAAAGCTGGTGTTGGCCGACCAAGTACTTATCGACAAATGGCATCAGTTGCGACTGATCGAGGATATGCGGAAATTAAAGATCGTGCATTCTTCATGACCCAATTAGGTAATGAAATTATTGAAAACTTAAATAAATTCTTTTCCGAAATCATTAATATAAAATTAACAAAAGAGATGGAAGAACATCTTGATGAAATTTCAAAAAATGGCGAAAATTGAAAAGAATGAATTTTGGAATTTAAAAAGCGGTTTGATAAAGAATTAAAAACGGCAACTAGCGATATGGAGACAGTTCAACCAAAATTGCTTGATCGAAAATGTCCAGAATGTGGTGCACCGCTGGTTGAACGTTATAGCAAGAAAACCCATAAAACATTTATTGGTTGTAGTAATTATCCAAAGTGTCATTATGTTGAAAGTAGTAACGGCGAACCAAATGTCCCGCCTGTAATCCTTGATGAATTATGTCCAGATTGTGGCCAACCATTAGTCCAACGAACAAATAAGAGCGGGAATAAGTTCATCGGTTGTAGTAATTATCCAAAGTGTCATTATGCTCGTCCATCAAATATGACCAATGCCGAATATGCCGAGATTAAAGCCATTAAGCAAAAGGATGGCAAAAAAGCCGTTTTACCACCGCGCTTAAAAACTTTATATAGTGCAGCATACCAAAAAAATAATAAAAAGAAAACCGATCAGTAATAACTGATTTTGTATAATCTAATTGAATGGGTGCAATTAAACCAATTAATTTAGATAAAATCCTAAAAGCAAACGAATATTCGCTAGTTGATTTTTATGCAACTTGATGCGGTCCTTGCCAAATGCTTAGTCCGGTAATTGAAAAAGTTATGGAGGATTTCCCCAAAATTAAATTAGTAAAAATCAATGTTGATGAGCAACCAGAATTAGCCCAAGAATATGATGTCCAATCAATTCCCACTGTTTTTTTATTTAAACAAACAACCGAAATCAATTCTTTCAAAGGCTTTCGTGATCAAAATAATCTCACTGCATGAATCAGGCAACACATCAAATCAGCATAGTTGTTCATAATGCATCCATAGCTCAGCTGGATAGAGCGCAAGTTTCCTAAACTTGGGGTCGGGTGTTCGAATCATCCTGGGTGCGCCATTAAAACTCAACTAGCAAGATAACCAAACGAAATTCCTATTCGAAATTGCTTAAATTTTTAAATTATTTAATTTCTTTGCCTGTTCATCAGCAATTAACGGATCAATTATTTCATCTAAATTACCTTGCATAATATAATCTAGTTTATTTAAATTTAAACCAATTCGATGATCACTAATTCGATTTTGGGGGTAATTATATGTGCGAATCTTTTCGCTTCGCTCACCAGTACCCACTTGTTCTTTTCGCATTGCGGCGATTGTGTTCATTCGTTCAGCTTCTTTTTGTTCCCAAATTTTCGCAATTAACATCTTCATCGCATTCGCACGATTTTCAATTTGACTACGTTCACTATCACAAGCCACAACAATATTGGTTGGTAAATGCGTAATTCGCACGGCCGATTCCGTTCGGTTAACATGTTGACCACCAGCACCACCAGAACGATAAACATCAACTCGTAAATCGGTTGGATTTAATTTAAAATCAACTTCATCAAGTTCGGGCATCACGGCAACAGTTATCGTTGAAGTGTGCACACGGCCTTTCGCTTCGGTCTTTGGCACCCGTTGAACACGATGTACACCTGATTCAAATTTCATTTTCGAATATACATCTTTACCAACAATATTAAAATAGATGTAATCATAACCAAAAGCATTAGTTGAAATATCCATAATTTTAATTTTTCAATGTTGTTTAGCACAATATTCTTTGTATGTTTCGAATAAATCGGCAGTAAAAATTGATGATTCATCACCACCAGCAGCTGGACGCATCTCCACAATTACGTTTTTACCATCATATGGATCAACTGGTAAAAGTAAAACCTTTAATTGTTGCTCATATAAAGGAATTTGTGCTTTTAATTGTTCGAGATCAATTTTTGCCAACTCATTCATATTTTCATCTTTCGATGAAAAAAGTAATTGTTCATCATCAATTGCGTCATTAATACTTTTTTGATATTTTAAGAACAATTGTTTAATTGGGGCAATCTTGCTAATTTGCTTATTAATTTCTGTTACTCGACTAATTGGTAAATTGACTGTTTCTAATTCTTTGTTTAATGCATCATACTTTTCTACCATTAAAAGCAATGAATCGTAAAGACGTTTATTATATTCCATAAATACTATATATTAAACTAGCGTAGCTAGTTTAATTCATCCAATGATAATTGTTTTGATTTTTTTGCTTTTGTGCTTACTTTTTTCGGTGCTTGTTTACTAATTTTTTTATCAGAAGCATTCTTCAATCCAGCATCAAATTTTGCCGCAAGTTTTTCCGCACGGCCTTTAACTTTTTGTTCACTTGCACCAGTTTTATATAAAGGGTGACAATTTGAACAAACATCAATTCCTACTGTATCTTGTTTAACTGTTGATAATAATTCAAATGTTGTTCCGCATGTTGCGCATTCAAATTTAACTAAATGTGATTTTGGTTGAATTTTCTTATTCATAATTGTGCCTTACTTACTAATATTATATATTATTAATACTAAATCAATATAACGATTGATAATCAATGACTTTTGATCACTATCAATTTAAAAAGAAATTATATCAATGGTCTTTTTACCAATAATGATTGCATTAACGATATAATATAGCTAGTTAAATTAGAAACTTCACAACTCTCTAATCAACTAATTCCAAAAATAATATGAAAATTCGTGGCCAACTTGATAAAGATATTAAAAAACAAAACTCAGCGGTTATGAAAAAATATATCGATGAAATCAATCAATATTGTGATACGCATAAAATGAAACCAGAAGTTGAATCAGAATATATTATTCGTCGGTTGAACCAACTATTGAAAGCAAAAACAATTACTAAAGAACAATACGATCTAATGGGTGATGAATTGTTCCTTGGTGCATGGGATCAATTTGAAGAAGAAAAGAAGTTGTATCGGTAATTCTTTTTTACCAACAATGTTTCAATTTACAATATAATAAGACTAGACATTATTACATAATGAAATCAAGAAAAACTTTAAAACGAATTAAACATATATTTAAAAAAATGAATTTTTGACAACGCTGTGGATTATGTACGTTTTTTACATCAATTATTGTTGTTCCAGTCATTATTACTACGACTTCATTACTGTCTAATCGTACTACACCATTAACTCCAGCAATGATTGCAGATCGACTCACTTTACCAAATGAAGAAACCGTTGATACAGCATGAGTTGAGAATAGCGCTAATTCATTAAGCAGTGTTTTTAGCCGAACTGGATTAACTGAAAATATTGGTGTAGTAAATCAAATTATTACTAATGATGAAATTTCGTTATATGATCAATATTTGCAAATTCAACAATTAGCAGTTTTAAATGATGTTAAATTAATTGATCCGTTTTTATTTGAACAAATGACACCATATTTACACGATAATATTGCCCAACAATTGCGCAATGAAGGATTAGCTGGTACAAATTTATCAAGTGCGATTAATTTAATTGATGAAAAAATTGCTCAATGTGAAAATGCAATTGGGGAAGAAATTTTGACTATTGGCGATTTAACAAATTATTTAAATAACGATATTGAAAAAATGATTTTAGATCAAGACGCTGATTCAGCTGAAACAATTTGCGCTCAACATAATTTAATTCAAAATCGTTTCTTGGCATTTTTCGATGAGCATCAAATTAATGTAACTAACAATTATTACTGAGATCAATTATTTACCGATGAAAATATTGAATTATATGTTGGTAAAGACTTTAATATTGAAACGACAAATTTTTTAAGCGATGTCATTTTGCTTGGCGATTTGCCGTTATCAATTAATGCATTTAGTGATGATTATCAAATATTAACGAACATTCAATCGTTTGATCATGATGATTTAACATTACCGAATTATGTTCATAATAATAATTATGAATATGATTTTTCAATTCAATTTAAAGTCGCTGATTTAAATCTTGAATGAATCAGCGATCCATCACCAGTTTATCATTTATCATTAATGCCAAGTGATGAATATGTATGAAGCAATAATCAAAAATTATTTCGGCAAATTGATTTTAAATTAAATGAAAATTTTGCTTATGATTTAATTGATGATAAAGAAGGTGAAGCATATCAATTTGATGAATTAACCAATAATTTAACTAACAATTTAAATGCCCAAAACGAATTAACTGTCGAATTTGATCATTATGAATTTCTTGATGCCGATTATCAAATTGTTGGTAAAAACATTACGGTGATTGAACAACTACCAACAAAATATACAATTCGAATTGATAATATCTTAAATTATGAATATCAAGTTATTGCATCAGCAAACATTCGCGTTGATTTAATCAATTTATATTGCACAAAAATTGAAAGCGCCGATTTTAATCGTTATCCATCGGGAGCTAAAGTTGATGTATTTTTTAACTGAGATATTCCATTAACAACAAATTATAATATCAAAAAAAGTAATGATCAAGCAACCGAAAATTCAGCTGGACGCCGGGATAAAAATGCGACATCATGTATTTTTGATGTTTGGGATGAAGAAGGTGATGCTTGATCATCAATTAATGTACGAGGGGCAAAAGTTGCGGCAAACTATACAATTGATCAAAGCTCAACTGTTGAAGAAGCAAAATATAGCAAATATGGATCAATTTTTTCATTAGCGGAAATTGATGAATTTGCTCAAGTTAAATTTAAATATGAAGATGAATCGGCATTCCGCAAGTATGATGAAAACTTTATTCCAAATCATTCATTAGCAATTCAAACGCGATTTCGACCTTATGAACAACAGGCTGGATCAAATCAATGAGTACCAACACCGGTTCTACATTTCAATTGAATTTTAAGTAATAATAATTTTGCTGAAAATCAAACAAAATATGTTTCGCCAATTCAAACAACTAATTTACAATTAGGTTTAGCGGATTTGATCTTAATCGCAAATGCTAATCGTGAAGGATTAATTAATCAAATCCAAGATGC
>JAITFD010000007.1 GCA_031281575.1 Mycoplasmataceae bacterium
ACATCAAATGTTGAATTGATGTTATATTCAAAATCTAATTGTTCAAAAATTGCGGCATTGTTTTTCCGTTCATATTCATCGCTCGGATTTAACTGGATGGTGTAATATGGTGTTGGTTCACCAGTTCATCTTGGCTGATCAAATTCATCCTTAGCGATTGTTTGTAAAGCAAACGCGATGCTAAAATCATAATCATAATAGTTATTATGGTTATATGATTCACTGCTAATTTCATCGCAATCAAATGCTTGAATATGTGCGGTAATTTCATAATCAGTAAAATCAATCAGTTCATCAGCAAGTAAATCAAGACTAATTAATTGATTATCAATGCCGATATATGGAAAAACAAAAGCATAAGTTGCAGTTGTAAATAACGGTTGACCAGTTTCATCAACTAATCCGACATATTGATTGACGTTGTTTTCTGTAAATAATTGATCTCAAGTAATTTGCAATGGTGTAACATTGGTATTACTATGTTGAATGACTTGTGTTACACTACCTGCACTAATACCTTCAACTGCGTCTTCATCTTTGATTGCGCTAATCTTATTTCCATAATTATTAAATAAATCAATAAAATAAGATTGGGAAAAAGATTCAAGCATCTGATTTTCTGCAATTCACGATTCGTCGCTGCTTTTTATCGCATCTAATGCTGCATATTTATCTTCAGCAACTTGCTCATTCAAATCATCAATCGTAAATATTTCTTTCCCAATTAGTTCTTCATAATCATCAATTTTGTCCGCTAAAACTTCTTTAACTTTATTTGTTTCATCGACTGATAAATTTAAATTTGCAACTTGATTAACAAGATCTGCTTTCTTCGCGCATAGCATTTCCGTAACTAAATATGGATCAATTAATTCAACATCATAAGCATATGCAGTTTCATTAATAGCGATATATTTTTCGTAATCACTTAAATCGGCATTTTCATTGATTTTTTTTAATTCATCACCAAAAGCACTAGCAAGATCTATATTTCTTTCATTATTTTCTCAACACGCTAATAAACCATCAATTGAATCATTAATATTTTTAACCCGTTGTGGTGTGATATTCTTTTCGTTTGGAATAAAACGTTCATTATAATCTTGATTGCGTATTGCATTTTGTGCATTAACGGCAAAATAATAAATCAATGAACCAAAACCGCTAAAAATGATTAATGTTCCAAAAATTACTAATAATGTATGGAGTTTAGTTCATGAATAAAAGCGATTACGTTTTACGTGTTTCGTGGTGCAATTAAGTCCAATATCGGATTGCTGGTTTTCGGGTGAATGATTTTTAAATTTCCGCATATATAATTAATTAATTATATTATACTATATTTTAAACAAAAATATAAGGCTTAAAGCAAGCGATATTCGCGATAATTACTTATCGAATTTACCACTCGTTTTATAAGAACAAAGTCGAAACAACAACGATTGGATCTTTTTCAAAACGGCCATGCATTAATTTACTAACTTTTTTCCGAATCGTATTTTTAAACTCTTTAATATCAAATTCTGGTCGATCATAGTCATCAAGTAATTTATTAGCATTATTTTCCGCATCAGTTTCAATTTGTTTTAAAGCTTCTTTAGCTGGACCATCTAAATCAATTACACCTAATAAATCATAAGCCGTTTTTGTAATTTTTTTTAATTTTTTATCAATTAAAAAATTAACAAGCATGATCCCATTTGCCTGCATTTGGGTTGATTCACGGATTAACGAATCAAAAAATTCAATTTCACCTTGCAAATTAATTGGTGAAGGTCGTAAATCTAGCACCGGTTTAACATTTGATTTAACCACACGATCATTAAATTCAAGAAATAAACCGTTGGGGATAATTAAAACTTTTTGTTGTTTATCGGTGCTATTGACCACAATCCGAGAAACAATATTTTTATATTTAATAAAATCCATATATAAGCCCGAACACGGAATAATGAATTGGGGATTAACGAGTGAAGTAATATACTTGTGGTCTTCGGCCGCTGGACGAAGATCATGATATTTCTTATCAATTTTAATTGCTTGATGGATATCAATTAAACTCAAATCGTTAAATAAATTTGCTTCTTTACGTTCTAAGCCGTTAATTGTTTGACTAGCAAAGAAGAAGGTATCGTTGGGACGAAATTGTAAATTCGGATCATTGTTGGTAATAATTTGGTGCAATTGTTCAAACATTTCGTGTTTAGCATTCATAATCACAATAATTGCATCATCATATTTGCCTAAATTTTTGGCATCAACCACATCATACTTATTTCGCGTAATCAGTTTTTGTTGGTCAAATGCATTAATAATATCAGCGGTCGCTTGATTATAAAAAACGATTGGTCGATGGTGTTCATTACTAGCTTTTAATAATTGTAATAATTTATATTCTTCTCATGAATATAATGCAACAATAAAACGCCCAGGTGCACTATAAACTAAATTGGAAATATAGGCTCCAACACTTGATCCACTCGTAATACTAAACTCACTACGTTCTTCAATTTTTCCCGTTGCAGTAATTAAAATATTGGTTTTCTTATTATCAACTAATTTTCCCATTGTTAATAAATCATTAGCTAAAAAAGACATGCGTGATGTACATAAAATGGCATCATCGATATAAATTACATTGTGTTGGTCGGTGCCAAAAATAAAACCGAACGAACCACCAAATGTATTGGTAATTTTAAATGGTGTAATATTCACATTAGCAATCGTAATTGGTTTTAATTCATGGACTAAGCTGAAATTAAAATTTGTTTTTGGAAAATATGATTTAATGACTTGCGCATTTAATTCATTTGTATAAATTGGCACGTTCAATTCTTTAATTAAATAATTTAAAGCACCAATGTTGTGATCATACGGTGTACCAATGAATACACCTTTAATCCGTTGTTTATTTTCTCATAGATATGAAAAATCCGGAATGAAGGCTTGAATCCCAGAGCTAACGGTTGATGGAATTAAAATTCCACAGTTAATAATAAAGATGTTTTCATCAATAATTAATAAATAACACGCTTTACCGTATTCATCAAGCCCACCGAGAGCGACAAATTCTATCTTGGCCATTTAACAAAGTGTTCTTATTTGTATTATAACATACAAATGCGAAAAATGACAATTAAAGAACATAAAATTAAGCAACGTGTTTACGTTTTAATAATAATGGAGCAAACGAAATGGCTAAGAAAACGAAGAATAAAATGGTCTTAATTACTTGGGAAACTAAAGCGTGGGTTTTGATTTCCGCTGTGTTATACTTGTTGGGTGCAGTAGGATCAATACCAGTTGTAGCAATTTTATACAAACCAAAGAAGTTATCGACTAATTGGAACAAAATAACAATTGTCATAAATGTTACAGCAATGATTGCAAAAACTCAGTTAAGATTAGTTTTTTTAATTTTTGGATTAAATAATAATCCACCAATTGCAATCGCTAAAAACATGAAGACAAACGTACCAACCCAATTCGTAATTAAATTTGACAAATTATAAAGTTTTCCATTTAAAACACGTGTGGCATCAATTCCGTCACCTTGTCACGATCCCCCATCAGGATAAAAATACCAGATTCCAATGACAGTAAGGACAGTAAAATAAACAAAGTTTAAACCAACATTGAATAATGACATATTACTACGCTTATTGAGATTTAAATTTAAAATATATGGATATGACGAACGGAACAACTCACAACCGAATAAAACATTTGAGTTAGTTACACCAAGCATTCCAAAAATAATGAAACAAGCAACCACACCAATAATTCAACGACAATTATCCGGTAAGTTGATGTTTTGGTATGATCCCCCACCATTTGCACCAACTAAAATACCCGTAAATACCAAAACATAAACTAATGCAACAATCATTACTCCAATCACAACGGCAAATGGTCCACGTTCGGGTTTTTTCATGTATTTAAATGTTACTGATGGAAAATAAAAACCATCAAAACTAAAAATTAATGCCGGCATTGATGCCATTAAACCAAAAACTGGTGCTAAATAAACTAATGAAGTTTGAATCGCTTGATCTGGATTAATATTATTTTCGTATCCTTGAATATTTGTTTTTCAAGCATCCGCATCAAAAAATACTGAACCAATAATAATTCCACCAATAATACAAAATAATAATGGAACAAATCGTAAATATGAGGTAATTTTATTTTGGGTCTCGGCTAATTTTGGCGAAGAACAGGTAATTGAAAAATAAACAATAATTACAAATGCAATAATAATTGTTAAATATTCTGGCATTTGAAAGTCATTTCCGACAAAACTCTTAACTGCCAGTTCCCCAGCTTGAATACAATAATACGCGTAAGCAAAATTAAAGAAGGGAACTAATATCCACAATAAAAATCATTTAAAACCAGTATATAATCGTTGACCATTAATGGAACGAATTCATCCTAAAATCCCTAAATTAGGAAAGGCATTATGCTTATTCAATAAACCTAAGGATAATGCTAATGCCGAAATTCCGATAATTCCGATAATCCATGCACCATAAACAAAGAATAAATTACCGCCATTTAATGACATCAATTCATCAGTTTTATAATAAATACCAATTCCGATTGTTGAACCGATCGTCAATAAAACAATTGCAAAAAAACTATAAACAACAGTTTTACTTGGCGGATTACGTTGAACTGTTACTTGTTGGGCGTTGGCGGTTTTACTGCTTGCAGCACTACGATGCGTTAGACTTGGATTGACCTTTTTACTTAAATGTGATTTTTTTGATTTAACTGCATTTTGTGCAACCATATAAATTAGTTAATTATATATATTATATATAAACATTATTTTTTTTCAATTATGTTTACTTTGACTTTTCCGATAATTTAACCAATTCGTGATATTTCTTTGTCAATTCTTTCTGAATTTCGGGGGTGATTTGGACATCAACTAATTGTGGCTGAATTAATAATTCTCCGCTCACTGTCATCGAATGGGATTTTTGATATATTTCGGCTAAATTATAAATGTAATAATAACGGGAATGATGCGTAATAATTGTATCAAACGCTCCGGCATATAATAGCGTTTGAATGACGTCAATGCTGATTTTCGCTTTGGCCAAAACCATGATTAATCTTAATGCATCAAATCCCGGATGTTTTTCAACTAACGGAATAATTTTATTCGTCCATAAATTACTCACTCCTGGTAATGCATTTAATGGATAATATAATTGATTATCAATAATCATAAAATGATTTTGTGAGTGCAGAATTGATGGTGGAGCAATTTGGACATTTAAACTACGCGCGTCTGCAATATATAATGTTAATTTTGTTGCATCATTAATTACCGTCGTTAGCAGTACCGCAAAATATGCTAATGAATAATGAACCTTTAAATAAACCATTCAGTAGCTGATGTATGCATAAGCAATGGAGTGAGAATGATTAAATCCGTATCCGGCAAAATTTTCAATAAATTGAAAAATTTGTTGGGCATCTTCTTTGGCATAACCATTCGCGATCGTTTTGGCCATAAAATCATCCCGTAATTTAATTAGTTCTTGCGGTTTTTTCTTCGTAATAATTCGCCGGAAAATATCCGCTTGTGCATACGAATAATTACCAGCGAGACGAATTAAATCCATCAATTGTTCTTGATAAATTACAATGCCGTATGTAAAGCTTAAAATTGGCGCAAAGCTTGGTTTTAAATATTGAATTTTTTGCGGATTACGGCGATGATCAATTAACTCATTAATATATTTCAATGCGCCAGGACGATATAAAGCAATTACCGTTGAAATATCTTCGATATTCCGTGGTTGTAAGCGTTTCAGAATATTACGCATTGGCGGGGATGCCAATTGGAATATCCCATCAGTTTTGCCGGTTGAAATATATTTAAAGGTTGTTAAATCATCAAGCGGAATCGTTGCACAGGTTAATTGATGATGATTAACATTTTTAATTAAATCTAAGGTTTTTTGAATGATCGTTAAATTGATTAAACCTAATAAATCGACTTTAATGATCCCTAACATTTCCAAATATTCCATGGAAAATTGGGTTGATACGACACCATCATTCAGGAAAACTGGAACTAGGGTTCCTAAACCAGATTCACTAATTACCATTCCGGCCGCATGTAAGCCAATTTGCCGCACTAAACCACATAATTGATCAGCTAAATTAAATAGATCGGGATATTTTTGTTGATATTCTTTTAATGCCGGATTATCATTCAGCATCGCTCCGATCCGGCGTTCATCAAAACTATCAATTGTTTTACTAATGAGATCAATAATTGATTTATTCACATTTAAAACACGTCCCGCATCACGTAATGCCATTTTCGCTTTAATTTTTTGAAAAATGATAATGTGGGCAACCTGGGTATTGGGATATCGGGTAAATAAATATTGAACAACTTCATTGCGTCGATCATCTTGAAAATCAATATCAATATCGGGCATTGTTGCCCGATTAACATTTAAAAAACGTTCAAATAATAAATGGTATTGCAATGGATCAATACTGGTAATGTTTAGTGCATAAGCTACCAATGAACCAACCGCACTACCCCGACCAGGTCCAACCATAATTGCATGATCGTTTGCTCATTTTACATAATCCGCAACAACCAAAAAATAGTCATTAAATCCCATTTGGTTAATGACATTTAATTCGTTCATTAAGCGTTCATGATATTGCGGGGAATCGGGATCAATATTTTTTGCTTTTAATCCCGCAATTGCTAAATCCGCTAAATTTTTTTGAGCATTCATTTGCGGATTAAACTGCACAAAATTAATTGGTAAATGCTCGGGAATTACCCAATCAACTTGATCGATTAACTTTGTTAAATTTTGAATTGCTGTTGCAGAAAAATGGGTTTGTGCCGTTGCATCATCGTAAAGAAATTGCTCTTGATATTGTTCCTTAATCTCATCCATTAATTTACTTTCACGAATGGCGGTAAGCGCTGGCAGATAACGTTGATCAGATGGATTGATGCAAGTACTTAATTTAATCGCAATTGGTTGTTGACCATGAACCGTATAATAGTCACAACAACGATCAACCAATGTGGGATTAACATAATCGGTTAAATTGATCACAAATACTTGATCAAGATATTGGGCTAAATCAAATGCCGTATTCGTATTGATCATTGAGGAAATTTTATTCAACATTTGCCAACCAGTAAAGTTTTTGGCAATTAAAACATATCCGGCATTTTGGTACGTAATCTCTAAACCGATGATTGGTCGTAAATGGTGTTGTTTGGCCTTGACATATAATTCCATTGCGCCAAACAAAACATTTTGATCAACCAAACAAACAGCGGTTTGTTGATGCATAGTTGCATAGGCAATTAGGTCATCAATTTTAATCAAACTTCGCAATAGTGTGTAGTGCGAACGATTAAAGAGATTAATAAACATTACTTCGGCGCTGGTTCAAGTTTGGTGTTGATTAATGCCCGCACGTAATTAGCTTCATGATCATCAAGTTTCTCGTGGTGTAAAATATCGCGTAAGTCAGATATCTCTAATTTATTAAAGCGTTCGTATTGATCTAAATCAACATCGATTAAATCAATATCGCGGGCTGGTGTAACATCTAAATGTTCTAAACGTGGATCAGGCTGACCGGTGTTTTTATCGTGACTAAATATTTTTTCTGCTAATCCCATATTGAAATCAAAAACGTTGCCTTGTTCAGCGACCATCACACGTTTATCATAGAAGTTGGTCAATTGAACGATTCGGAAGAATGTCGTAGCAACAAAAACCATTAATAAACCAAAGCAACCAACAACTAAATAAACGAGATATTCGGTTTGGGCAATTTGTTCCGAAGTGATTGATTGTAAAACCAAGGTGATTGGATACCAAATGCCCCCAATAAGATAATCGCTACTACTAAATCCAGATAAATTACCACTAGCACCAAGTGTATATTTAATTGCCGCAACATAGCCATAGAAGATTGCTAAAATAATTAATGTGCCTAATAAACGTCATTGTAAACGAATTTGGGTGGAAATTATACATGCACCACCAACTAAAATATTAAATGCGCAAATTAAAATTAAGAGTTTTGAATAAGCGGGACCGACAAATAAATAATCTCATGTAAATACTGGCACGGCCATGCCCGGTTGATAAAACATTACTTCGGTCCCTAATGTATAGACACCGATTACAAAAGCAACGGGTGCGACAAAACGTAATAAAAGCTGTTTAAAGTCAAAAATCAATAAGATTCCCATCACCACAACAATAAAATCATTTAAATTTAAAAAGAAAGCGGCGGAAAAATCTTGGGGTTGTAATGATCCTTCTTGAAAAATGTATTTGAACAACGAATTAAATGCATCAAAATATTTAAATCCGATTGTCACACTTAAAATTCCAAAGCCAGCTAAAAATCGCGCCGCATATCAACGGTGGCTTTTAATTGTTGGGTAAATTAAGAGATAAGCATTGAGCAAAATTGCCACACTAATGAAAATAATTAATCCGTTTGTCGAGCGCACCATATCCTATATATTATTATAAACGATTATAAATTGGGGTTGATGTTTTTGCCACGCAATGCCCATCGATTTTCGTAAAATCCAATAAATCAGCAAATGTTAATTGGGATGCGGTAAAGCATAATTGATCAATAAATTGCTTAGTCCCATTGGTTAAAACGGGAGTTAATAAAACGGTAATTGTTCGAGCTGCATTAGTTAAATAAAATAAAAAGTTGTTAATTGCGCCAGTGTTCTTTTTCGCAAATAAAGTTCACGGCTTGGTGTTTTCAATATACTTGTTTGCCGCTTTGGCTAATTCTAAGACCGTATTTAGTGCCACATTAATTTTAAATTGATTAACAGCCGTTGTGTATGTTTTAATCGTTTGTTTAATTGTTTTAATTAAAATTTTAGTTTGGTCATCGAGTTTTACACCTTTGGTATATTTAATTTTACCATCCGTATATTTGTTCACCATCCCAATTAATCGGGAAACTAAATTACCATAATTATTGGCTAAATCATTATTATATAATTCTTGCATTTTTTTCAGCGAGAAATTATTGTCGTTTTCAATTAAAAATTCTTTGGTTAAATAATAACGGACTAAATCAGATCCATATTTATCAACCAAGGCGTTGGGATCAACGACATTATTAAATGATTTAGACATTTTCCGTCCGTCTTCAGCCATAATTCAACCATGGGCAATTAAATGTGACGGTTCACGCACTTTTAAACAATGCAGCATGATTGGTCAATAAATGGCATGGAAACGGGCAATGTCTTTTCCCACAACATGGACAACTTCACCAGGGGTCTTTTGTCAATAGTGGAGAAATAATTTGTCATTTTTTTGTAAATAGCCAAGGGCGGTAATATAGTTAAGCAATGCATCAATTCAAACATAGACAACGTGCTTTTGATCATCAGCAACACCGATTCCTCATTTACATGATGATTTTAAACGTGACACACTTAAATCATCAATTCCTTTATTAATAAAGGTATTCATTAATTCTTTAATTCGGGTTGGTGGCACTAAAAATGTTTTTTGACTTAATAAAAACTTTTTGATTCATTGGGTAAATTTACTCATCTTAAAAAAATAAGAAGGTTCAGATTTTGTAATTAATTTATGACCAGTTCGACAATATAGTCCATCGGGTTTTTTAATTGCTTCTTCTTCGGTATAAGCTTCTTCACAACCAACACAATAGAGACTTTCTCATTTTGATAAATAAATGAGCTTTTGTTTTAAAAATGCACTAAAGACTTTTTGCACTGCTGCTTCATGATATTTATCGGTTGTCCGAATAAATCCATCATTGCTGATTTGTAATTTTTTTCATAATTCAATGAATTTTGTATAAATGTAATCTGTTCATTTTTTTGGCGAGTAATTGTTTTTTTGAGCAACTTCATAGATTTTTTGACCATGTTCATCCAGTCCTGTTAAAAAATAAACATCAAAGCCAATTAAACGTTTACAACGAGCAATGACATCGGTTAAAATATTTTCATAAGCATGACCGATATGGGGAAGGCCAGATGAATAATGGATGGCAGTGGTAATATAGAATGTCGGACGAACCGGTTTTTTGGGATTTGCTTTTTGAACGCGCTTAGTTTTTAGGGGAAGTTTTTTTTTCATGTTATATTTGTTTTTTAAATTGCTTTAATGTTGGAAACGACAAGGTTTGATTAATAATTAATTTCTTTCTTTATAATTACTAATTCATTTTTTACCTAGCACATCGTTCATCCGACGGTCATAAACAGTTACTTTACTATTTTTAATATCCGTTAAGATTTGATTTTCCACTTCGCTCGTTGAAGCCGAATCTTGAGCAGCATTAATTAACAATTGGTAAATTAAATTTGGATCATATGCAGTTAATAGGTTGGAAAAAACCGCACGGGCATTCGCGGGAGTTAATGCATCATCATTCGCGTTAACTAAAAAATCTTGGTAAGCAATTGGTAAAAAGGCATAACGACTATAGTTTGTTCCTTCACGGAATAATGATTCTGAACCAGCCACTGGTTTTGGATTAATAACTTCTCGCAAACCGGTATTGCGTTTAAAGTAAACTGATGTCGTACTCTTTAATGCTGCTGCACCGCTATAATTATTGGTTTGGTCTCAATTAGGATCAAGGTTTGAGTCTGTTAAGCCATACAAGGCATTAATTAAACCTTGGGCTTGACCGATTGCTGTTACGCCATTTTCGGCATATTCACCGGTGGTATAAAAATTGATATCATTTTGAATTTTGTAATTAATTGCTTCAAAATTCGGAATCGAGTTAACTAACTTCGTACTTAAATTACGTAATGAAGCAATATCATAACGATAAGAAGCAATTAAACCGAATAATGAATATTTAAAATCACCGTTATCGAATGTTGGATCATTCGCTAAATTAATTCAATCATAAGCACCACTCGTTAATGAACTTAATTGACGGTATTGGTATAATGAACCAGTATAAGTGTTTGCATCGGTTGTTAAATTGTATGGGTTAGCTTTTAAATTATTCGAGAAAATATTGGAAAAATTAGCATCGCTACTATTTTTATCCGTTACTAAACCTAAATAACCATTGTAGTAAATACTATTAGCTTTGGCTAAACGATAATATGAAGCATTGGTAATGTGGGTTGTTTCGTTAGCGGTAACAACGGTTGAAGTGGCGTTTGCATCACGGAAAGTATTATTAAAATTATCCATATAGTTTTTCTTTCATGTGTAATTAGCCAAGTTACTTGAATCGCTCGTTTTGTTATAAGTGTTGAATGCCGAACTAAATGGTGCATATTCTTTTGCTGATCAACCAAATGCAGCTAAATCACCAAAAACCATTTTCTTACGTAATCAATTAATGAAATTCGTTGGATCAAAATCATCCGTTTTATTTGTAACCAAATAACGTAATGATGATGCAAGTTTTAAATAATTCAAACGTTCAGTTGAACCAGAACTACGAATATTGTTTAAATTCGCTAAATTTCAGGCACTAACGACTTTGGCTAAATAATTGTCTAATGTTGGTGCGGCATCCGGGGTAAAGAAGGTATTTAATTGTTCGGTATTAACACTTGATGAATAATACAATAATTTTAATGCTTCATTAACATTAGTATAAAAATTTGTTGGTTGGTTGGTTAACGTAACATTAGGATTTAAAACACCATAAGTACTTGAAGTCGGTGTATCATCAATAAATTTCGCATTCCCAGCATTGGCATATGCTTGATAATAATTACTAATTGTCCCATTAGTAAAATTACTTGAAGCAGCAAATGCATTGATTAAATTATTTGTTGCATGATAAGTCGTGAAAATCCGTTCGCTATATTTATTTAATTCACTCTTGGTTGGGTTTTGGCGAATATTAAAACTTGTTAAAAAATTCGCAAATTGGGTTTGCACAACATTTAATAAACCAGTATAACCAGCATTAATCAAATCCGTTGTTAAATTTTCAGCTAATAATTGGGAATGGGTTAAAGCAACTTTATTATATAAAACTTGACTACCGTTTCAAGCACTAATGATACTAACTTTGAACGGAAAATTATAGCTTAAACCATTTAAGTAAACGGAATCATCGTTCACGATTGTTGGATCAGGTGTTTTTCAAATTACATTTGCTAATGCTGATCCGGTAAATGCTAATATTTTTGTTTGTGATTCATCAATATTTCGTTGCGTATTAATATATAAATTGAAATTAAAAATGGCAATTGATAAATTATAAATAATTGATCAATTACTATATAACTTTGTTGAACCGTTATTATTATTTACATCAAAAATTTTATTTTGATATACATATTCAAATTCGGGAACTAAGTTAACTGATGCATTAGCTAATTTAATCACTAATTCATCAACATGCGAAGAAAAGAAATCTTTCACAGTTGTTGCCGTTACATCAAAACCATCACCCACCGCACTCGTACTATCATAAATATCTTGGAATGAACGAATTTTAATGATATCACCTTCTCGTGCGGTTGATCATGGAGTTGTGTCAACGGTAATTCCTTCTGTAATTTGACTTGTTGTTGATGACTCAGTCGCGGTTAGTTTTAAATAATTGACTCCATCTAAACCTAAAAAGTGAACGCCACTACCAGAACCATCATCATTTCCTTTTTCCCGAATTAAAGCAAATGGTAATGGGTTTGGATTATTAACAGCTGCCGAACTAGTATTAAATGGATCAATAACAGCGGAAGATAATTGGTAACCGCTAACGGTAATAATATATGAATCACGATATCATTCCGATTGATTATTGAAAATTTTTGCGGAATATGCTTTACCATCACTGCCTAAAACTAAATCTTGGCCTAAATATGAACGTACTGGTGTACTACCAACAGTGGCAAATGATTTATCACTAATATTTGCTCCACCTAATGCCGCAGCACTACCAATCAATGAAGCATTAATCGGGTTTTTACTATTCGTTAAATTTGGTTGGGTAAATAAAAAGTTTTTTAATAATGGGTTTTCAACACCAGCTCCACCTTGGGGAAATACTTTTCCGGCCGTACCCGATTTATATAAAGGTAATGAATCCATATCACGGTTTCCCGTTGCAAATGCATCCCATAATTCAGCAATGGTTGCGGCAAATGGTAAGAAGGTTGCGGTATAGGCATCAGAAGCTAAATTAACTTTAAAAATCGTTGCACTATCATCCGTAAATTTATATTGACCATTAACCGGTACTTCAATTAATCCCGCTTTCTTTACATCGTAATCAGAAAGAAAATATTTTGGTGAGCTGGTTGGAAAACCAAAACGAACAAAATCATTAAATTGGGTATTTGGTCCTTCTTTTGGACCTTGAGCACCAGTATCAGCAAAATAAGGAAATTGTCAACCGGTTTTTTGATTATCAGTTGGTACTAAGTCCTTATTATAAACGCTTTCAAATCCACCCGGAATTTTATCAACTTCGGTGTTTTTTCACAAACTCATTGTTGTTGCAACCGGATGATTAAATTTTAAATATTCATTAAATGCAACGTGTTGTAAATATGCATATTGTCAACCGATTTCCGTTTTTTCAACGGTGTTTGTTCCTTGATCGGTACCAACATAGAAATCTAAAAATTGTCATGCTCCAGGGTGAGCCATCACGTTTTGCACATCTTTTGCCGTTACATTAATCACTCCTGGTAGTTTTGGGTCATAGTTTAAATTATTGAAAGCCGCTACATCAGCTGCAGTATATCCTGCTCCACCATAATTTAATGTCGTTCCACCAGTTACAGCATTCTTTGATGGTAAACCAAAATAATTAATATTGAAAACTTGCGATGTAAAAAATGAACGCACTTGATCATACATTTTAATTTTAATATATTGTTCGTATTCGGAATTGTTATTTTTTTCTTTACCGTCTTTACCAATACTTCATGAACCACCAATTGCGGCAACGGGATCTAAGATTTCATTTTGAAAATATCATTCTCAATCGTTTTTATAATCAGATTTATATTGATCAACTTTCGCGTCTCAATCACTTTTTGCCTCGTCATATCATTTTACCCAATTGTCGTTATATGATTGGATTTTCGGTTTATCATTGCGCCCAAAAGCATAATTACTGAATCAATTGTAAAGAATTTGATTCGTTAAATCTTTCGTGATTTCGGTGTTGGAAGAGCTTTCCATTGCCAACTTTAAGCCATCAGTTAACGAAAGATCAGTTGAAAAACGGGTTCCATCACCACGATTAACTTGGTTATCAAGAATGGTTTGATTAATTCCACCACACGATGTAATCATCGCTGCTGTTCCGCCTAATAAAGCAATCCCAAGAATCAGTTTGGCAAATCGCGAAAGTTCGATTTTTTTCATTTGTATATTATTATTATATAATATATGGGAAAAAACGTTGTTTATCAATTCGCGAAATTAAGTCGATAAGGTCCAAGTAAGATTGCAAAAATTGCTCATGAACCGCATTTTACCAATTTCATCATGTTTTATTTATAATAATGGTAGTGGATTCCTTATTAATTAAGCAATTAAGTGTTGAAATTGAAAAAAAACAACTACTACATAACATCGATCTAAATCTAAAAACTGGCGATCTTTGTGTTATTTGTGGGAAAAATGGTGCTGGTAAAACCACATTATTAAAAACATTAATGCACCATTTTTCCACAAAAATTACCGCTGGAACAATCACTTTTAATCGGCAAAAAATCAATTTACTTAAAACATCAGATATTGCGCATCTAGGTTTCTTTTTTATTCCCCAACATTCATGCGAATTACCCGGAATTCAAACATTAGCTTTTTTAAAAACATTAAATAGTAGTTTAAAAAATCCGTTACCGTTTGATCAGTTATTTAATCATGTGCATCAAACCCTTAAAACATTAGCGTTGCCCGAAGATATTTTAACCCGTAATTTGAATGTTAATTTTAGTGGTGGGCAACGAAAAAAAACGGAAATTTTACAAGCTAGCATTGCCCATCCTAAAGTTTGATTAGTTGATGAGATTGATGCGGGATTAGATGTTGATTCGTTAAAACATATTAGCAAATATTTGCAACAAGTTCGTAATCAATCAATCATATTGATTATTAGTCATAATAATCAATTTATCAAAACGCTTAAACCGAATAAAGTAATTGTGTTAAATGAAGGAAAAATTACTTTAACTGGCGATCAAAAGATTATTGATTTAATTGAAAAAAACGGTTATGAAATGCTTGGAAAAAAAACCCAAAAAAATAACAATGGAATTTGTAATATATTAAAAAAATAACGATGGGAAAAACAGCAAACGAAACGCGGTTAATTTGCGATTTTAAACAAAAAGAAACAAAGCTTAAACGGACAATTAAAGTTGCCAATAAAGCGCATCTAAATTTGACATATTATTTAATTGCAAATGGTTGTCACAAAACATATGATTTTGCCTTTTTGCAACAAGCCAATAGCCATGTCCAAATTGCTTTTTATATCTATGCCATTAATCACGGTAGTATTAATATTAAATTAAGTAATATAGTTAAAAAAGGCGTTGATGGTTGCACGATTAAACAAATTATCGAAGGTGTGAATGATCGCGATTCAACCATTAAAGTCATCCCGGGAATGATTGTGGAAACTAATCAAATTAATGCAACACATAATGTTAGCATTGGTCATTTTGATCCGGAAAAAATTTTTTATCTTGCTTGCAAAGGTGTTAATGAACAAATGGCAAAACGTTGACTAATTAAAAATTTATTCGCTTTGATTGAAGAAACAACATATCAAAAATTTTTAAATTAAAGTGTATTTAGGTTTGAAATATTAAAATTCGAAATTACAGAAGGAGGCATATCATTTGGTGATCAAAGTGGATCGATGCCGGTTACATTCATTCCAAATACCGAAACATTAATTGGAAATAGCGCATTTGATATATCAGTCCCCGCAACGCTAGATTGGAAGAATTGAATACAAAGATCATTATCGATATTCGAAAGATTCACAGCAAAACTACTAAAGGGTGTTCCACCAAGACTTAGATAAGTTTTTCCAAATGCCGATAAATTACCATCAGCATCAACATATACTTTAATTGTTCCATAAGTATAAAACATACTACTTACTTTAATTTCTAACTCAATCACTGATAAACGCGTTGCCGCACAAACTTTGAGCGAAGAAGGCAATAGCGTAGATGTGGTAAAATAACTACCGTTAATAACAATGGAACGATAATCCGGGGCAAAATCATAATAATGATTATATGCATCGAACCCAATTGACGACGAGCTAGTCGAAATTCGGCCAATCGGCATGTCCTTTGGGTCGGTGCTATATTTTTTAATATCGTGAATATAGATTGTTCAACGGCTACGGTACAATTTTGCTCCAGCAGCATGTGTTGCTTCAATTACATAAATTGCACCAGGGAATTCGCTTAAATTACCAACATGATTAAAAGTAAAGACACCGGTTGCGGAATTAAATTCATAAGAAAAACCAGTCCCGGCAGCTGGCCCAATCAAACTAAAACCTTGATTTGGCGATACGTCCTGACCACGAAATTTATAAACTGGAACTCCGGTTGTTGAACGCGAATCATTATATCGATTTGACAAAATAAATGATGTAACATCATATTTTAAATAAGCTGATTCAGCCACATCAATGTTTGCATAAACAAACGAATCAGATTGATAAACGGTTGAATCAGCAATTGGGACAATTTTTGCTTGACCAGTGTATGTATTTCATTGCGCGATCGTAATTTGATTTACATTAATGCTATTACTACGTTCATTAACAATTTTGCTTAAAATCATCGTTTGGGTAATATTTTCGTTTTCATAAATTTCATTTGCTCGTGTATATCATGGCGAAATATTAAATTCAACTCCCCCACAATCTTCACTTAATTCCCGTAATGATGATGAATCATAAAGGATGATGGTCGATTCTGATGCATAAATTTTAGAATAGGGATTGGCATAGGCAACGCATTGTGTTGCCGTAATGTTGTCAACTCAGAATTCATTAATACTGGGAAATGCAGTCGCAAATTCATCATGCAATTTTCCTTTAATCGATTCAGCCTCAGGGACATCAGTTGAAGCAAAAGCAGTAATTTGGTATTGCGAATTTCAAACAATTCTCGTATCATCATTTAAAACTTGTGACGAAGAGGTAAAATGACGAATAACCGTAAATGAAATATAACCGATTCCACAAGCCAAGCCAAATAAAAAAACAAGCAGATAACGCATCGTTTTAACTTTTCGAATATTTAAGAAATTTCGTCAACCCATATTACCAATTCCTCCTAAATTTGAATTGCGCTAAAAGAAACGCTGTTAGCGGAAGTAGGAGTATACGTGGTAATATCATCTGTCGCAAATGGGGTTTGCGAAATGATTGATGGACCTGAGATACTTAAATTAATGTTCAATGTGCTGGTCAGAGCTGAAAAAGCATCAAAATGAAAATACAAAAAGAGTTGATTGTATGTAGGGTGGAAAGCGAGATATGAATTCGCTAATGTCAAACCATCTTGTACTAGTTGACCAACTTTTCCCTTTACAGTAAAAGTTGTGCCATCGACATTTCGGCTTATTACAATTGGAACAATTGAAAATCCGCGGTTAAAATTTAAATGAATTGTCGCACTAGAGTTTGGCCCTAAGTATCCTAAAATTAATGCAAATGCTCATTTATAGATATATCCAGTACCAATCGAAACAAAATTAATTGTTCTTGATGTTTCGGCAAATTCATAATATGTGCCATTTACACCAGCTGCATCACCTGTTCCGGTTAATGGAGTAACGGTTGATGGTTGATAGTATCCACGCACTAAAAAACATCATGTTGCCGTATAAGTTTTTTCCGCAAGCGCATATGTTCCGGTAACAACATATAAACCGCCATTAAAATATTCACCAGGTGTCAATTTTAATTCACCAGTTGTTTCGTTAAATGTAACGATATTTAAGTAATACGGACCAGAAATTTGATATGTTGGTGTAACGACTGCTCCGTGATAAGTAAAATTTGGTAAACCAGAAGATAGTGTGGTTTGATCTAGAACAGTCACGTTATATCGTAAAACGGTTGAGGAAGATGCATCAATAATTGCGTTTGTAACCGCTGTTGCATTGTAAACAACAGAATTACTTTTTGGTGTAATTACCACTTGATTCGCTGCATTGTTCTTACTAATCACAACATGATTAATATTTAAACTGTTTGAACGTTCAGTTAATAATTTGGTTAAAATCATTTGATCCGTTACTGATGATAATGGCAATGGTTGATTGTTTTGATCAAATCATGCACTTAATGTAATATTATCACCGGCTGTATCATCCGAAATAAAACGAATTTGATTTGCATCGTATTTGATTGTTGTTGCTTTGGTTGGATAACGTGATGAAGCTGATGAAACTTTACAACTATTTTTTGTAATTTCTGATACAGTTAAAGCGGCTAAATCAGCAAAAGCAACCGGAAAATCTTGGGCTAACTGTTGTTTAATTTGTGCAGCAGTCGGAACACTACCATTAACAAACGGGGCAATTTGATAACTTGAGTTTCAGTAAATCGGTGAAAATTGATTGTTGCTTTGACGATTAAATGCATTAACTAGCGCGCCAGTTGTTATCGAAGATAAGGCAAAAAGCAAAACAGTAATAACAACCTTAGCTCGCATTGTTAGTTTCGCAAATGAAAAGTTTTTCATACTATACTATGTATATTATAATATATCGCATGTCTAATCGTGTGTGATTATGAATTAGTGAAAAATCGCTAACAACAGTAAAATATTATTTAAATTGTTAAAATTTAATGATGTTTTAATAGTATAACTATTAAAAGAAATAATGATTATGCCATAATTTCAGCACTTTAATGATTTATAATCAATTGCAAAATTAAATCTAATAATTAAGTTTTTTGGCATTAATATACGCAAAATTTACCGGATTGAAATTATATATAAATATAATATACATATATAATGGCTAACCATAAATTAGTCGGGCAAACATTTAAAAAAGACATGGAATCAGTAATGTCTGATGCTTTTGGCCGTTATGCTAAATACATTATCCAAGATCGAGCATTACCAGATGTTCGCGATGGTTTAAAACCAGTGCAAAGACGGATTATTTATGCCATGTACAATCTTGGTGTTACACACGATCATCCCCATAAAAAATCCGCTCGATCAGTCGGAGAAGTCATGGGTAAGTATCATCCACACGGTGATAGTTCAATCTATGAAGCGATGGTGCGAATGAGTCAAGATTGAAAAAATAATTTGACACTGATTGATATGCAAGGTTGCAACGGTTCATTAGATGGTGATGATGCAGCGGCAATGCGTTATACCGAATCACGTTTAACATTGTTTAGTGAAATCATGATTCAAGGAATTGAAAAACAAACCGTTGAACTAATTCCTAATTATGATGGTAGTGAAATTGAACCAACTGTATTGCCATCATTATTACCAAATTTATTAATTAATGGGGCAAGTGGAATTGCCGCGGGATATGCAACGGCATTCCCACCATTTAATCCAAACGAAGTATTCGATGCAGTAATTGCCCGCATTGATTCACCGAATTGCCGGATTGAAACAATTAAAAATATCATGCCTGGACCAGATTTTCCCACTGGTGGAATTATTTTAAATCCCGAAGGAATTGATGAAGCATATACAACTGGAAAAGGGAAAATTATGATCCGAGCAAAAATGGAATTGCGCAATAAAAAACAAATCTATATTACGGAATTACCATATGAAGTTAATAAGGCACAATTGATCGATGAAATTCAAGAACTTGGGGAAAAATATGAAGTCTTAAATATTAGCGATTGTCATGATGAAACTGATGAAAATGGTGTGTCCATTTGTATCAATTTAAAAAGTAGTGAAAATTATGATTTCGTTAGTAATTTTATCTACAAAAATACGAATGCCCAAATCGCTTATTCCATTAATATGACTGCAATTAAAGATCGTAAACCTTACACGATGCCCATTCTTTTTACAATTGATGCATTCATTAACCATGTTAATGATGTGACAATCAAAGCCACTAAATTTAATTTAGAAAAAGCGAACATTCGTAAAGAAATTATCATCGGTTTAATTAAAGCAATTAAAATCGTTGATGAGGTTGTTGCTTTAATTCGTCGCAGCGAAGATAAAAACGGCGCAGTACAAGCATTAATTAATAAATTAGCATTCACACCAATTCAAGCCGATGCAATTGTTAATTTGCGACTCTATCGTTTAAGCAATACGGATGTTAAAGCATTAGAAAAAGAATTAGCAGAATTAAATATTAAAATTGCCGAATACGAAATGATTCTAAAAGATAAAACATTCCGTGATAACTATATTAAAAGTAAATTGCGAGAATATAAAAAACTATTAAATCATCCGCGTCGTTCAACATTTAGTAATGATCAAGCTGTGATTAATATTGATCAAGCTGATGTGATTGAAGATCGCGATAACTATATTGTGGTAACCCGTGATGGATACGTTAAAAATATTCCGACCAAAAGTTTTTTAGCCAGTGAATACCAAACACTGAAAGTAAAAGAAGGCGATTTACCAATTGCGCAATTTAAATCAAATCAACGTCATAAATTAATTTTAATTACGAATAAAGGCCGCTATATTGTTTTACCAGTTTTTAAAATTACAACAACTAAATGAAAAGAAAATGGGATTCACATCAATACATTAGTTAATATTAATGGTGATGAAAAAATTATTAATGCTTGTAATTATGAAAACAATCTGGGCGATGATCGCATCTTTACGATTGCCACAAAAAATCGGATGATTAAACGAACAAAGATTGAAGATTTAAACATTTCCAAATTAACCAAAATTAGTCCGATTATTAATTTAGATGAAACTGATGAAGTGATTGGTTGCATCATTACATCAGGAAAAGAACAAAACCAAACGCTTTTTACCATTACCACAACTGGTAAAGGTTTAGTTTATCCAGCTGATCAAATTAGTATTACTGGTAAAAATAGTGCTGGTGTTACGAATACCGGAATTAAAGATGAACAAATTGCGGCGATTGGTTTAACAAATAAAAAAGATTATTTGTGCATCATTTGTAATTCCGGCATGAAACGAATTAAATTATCCGATCTACCAACTGGCAATCGAACTAATACACCAAAAAGTTTAATTGCCACCGTTAAATCAAATCCAATTGTTGTCCTTAATGCTGTTAGCGTGAATCAAAATGATTTAATTTGTTATGTTGATCAAGATCAACAATGGCATTTAATTAAAGCGAGTGAGGTGGCGATTGGCAATCGTGATACACGTGTTAGTTCAATTAGTAAAAAAGAAATTATCTTTGGAGCAATTAACGAACAATTACCTGGGCAAAGTTCGCCAAATTTATTTGATAATTAATTAAAATTTTAGTTATTATTTTTTAACTCTTCGATATAATAAAAGTCATCAGCAATTTTTATTTTAAATCGAAATACAAATTTAATAAATATGTATTTGTTCTTTATTAAATCGATAATTTCTTCTCGAGATAATTCAAATGATATTCCTTGCTCTTTATAAATATATTTTCCACCATCGGTTTTTAAACTATTATCAACTATTTTAATTGCTTCGTCGGTATTTACTGATCGAATAATTGTTTGTTGTTCATCACATTCAAAATTAAATGCATACGGTGTACTACCGAAGGAAACTATTAAATCACCATACGGAACCATTGATACCATTTCAAACCTATTAATTTTATCATTTTTTAAGATTTCGAAGATTTTGTTCAATTTACTATCATTATTTTTTTCATATAATGCTAATTCCAAACCGTCATATAGCGCTGATACAATTTTGTTTTTATCCGGGTTTATTATTTTTTCATATATTTCATCAATTGTTTTTTGATTTTGCTTAAAATTTTTACTTATTTCATCTTGCAAATCTCATTTGATATTTTGAATGATTTCTGTCACAATTCATTTTTCGTTTTTATTAAGAATTTTATCATTTTCAAATTCCGGATTTGCATTTTTATCAATTTTATCGGTTATGTATGTGTATTGGCAAAAAGAAACATCAGAAAGGTCCAATGTTTTATCATAATGGTCGATTTTTGATATTTCTGATTTTATCTCTGTTATTATTTTTACTTGATCAATTTCATCATCAAAATTATTATTATTTTTGAAAGCAGCACCATTATTTTTATTTTCTTTAATATATCGTTTCATATAATCGCAAACAAGATTATTAGCCGATTTAGTAATGACATCTTTAATAAAAAAACTAATAATTTTAAATTCATCATGATTTAAAAAATTTTGGAAATGTCAAGTTATTGATTTTCCAGTACATTGCGATAAAATACTTTCGTTTGGGATTGCTAATTCACAAAATAATTCGTATGACATCGGAGTTTTATAATATGCAAGACACTCTAAATAAAATTCAATTAAAATAAACGAATCAAACGGTATCTGTTGCGAAAGATTAACTCCGATTATAAAAGGTATTCATGTCGATGGATTCAATAAATTAAACTTTTGCAAAATGAATTCTAATTTAACAAAACGATGAGAATAAGTAAATAGTTTAAATAATATGTCTTTTCAAGAAGAATATGTCTCATTTGTTTGCATATCAAAACCTCCATTAGAAAAAATAAATTTTTTAATCGTATCATTTGTTCGATAAAAAATAAAACCAGAAATTATTATAAAGAGAGCTCTTTGTTCTTCCGAAAACATTAGCCGACTAGATAATTTTCGTAGAGTTTCTAGCGGATATAGATTTCCAGAATAAAGTTCTTTGCAGATTATTAAAATTATTAATTTGAAAATTTCGTCTGTTTTTTCAAATTTTGAAATATTTTTCTTAGATAAATTCAAATATGATTTTTTGAAGAAATTTTCAAAATTATTTTTAAATTTTAAAGATGTTTTGCATTGATGCATTAAAAAAATTGTTTCAATAATAAAACTATATTTAAAACTTTCACTAACCATTTCTTTACTGTTATTGAAATTTTTATAATCATACAAAATTCAATCGATATTGTTAAAACAATTTGCGTAAAATGTTTCTAATGTGGTGTTGCGAGGTATAGCATAATTTCACGAAACATTCATATCAGTAGTTTGTGTTAATTTATTTAATTCAAGTAATTGCACATCTAATAATCTTTTTATAAATTTATTGCCGATATCATCATCAGCTTTTAGATCAAATTTAGATAAAATAATATCGATTGGTTCACTAAAAATAATATTTATTAGTACATTTGTATATTCGTATTTTGTAAATTCACTTTTTATATTATCAGCGTTTTTTAGTTTCTTCCTCATTTCAACGATTTTATCGTAATTTTTTTTGTAAGTTTTACAATTTAAAACAAGATTTGTTTTTATAATTCGTTTCATTATTTTTTTATCACAAACAAGCAGTGGAACTTCAATACATAAAAATAAAATTGATAAATAAAATAATAAAATTGATAAAAATAACGATAATATAGAAAAAAATAAAAGTGCGAATAAAATTGATAAAAATATTGTAATAAATGATTCAATAGCCATGAACAACATTTTATATCGATTTCTTTTATCGAGTTCTCGTAACTCCATCATTGTTAAACCATATTCTGTGTATTTTCCTTCTCCGAACAATGAAATTCATAAAAAAATGATTGTAATTGTGGAAAAATTAACTCCGGAAGATATTTCAATTATTGGATACAAAATTTGATTATCAATTTTTATTCCAAGTATTATTTGAATTATTATTCCGGCTACTATTGCGACAAAAAATAAAATTTGAAGGATTAAAAGTTTTTTAGAAATGCGAAAAAATAAAACATTATTTTTACTTTTATTTATTGCATTATTTGCCGCTTTTTTTAATACTCCATTCATTTATAATCACAAAATTTTGTTTAATTATGTCATTTTATATTTTATTTAACCATTAACAAGATCAAAAGAATTAATTTTATAATTTTTTGATTTTATATATTCCTTTACTAATCGTTTTTTGTAATTAAAACGTCCAATATATGAATCTAGTTCATCAGTAGGAAATTGGACACCTAGCCAGTCGTTTGTCCAGTACGAACCATTCCAATTACCAGAAACGTAAGTATAGTCAAATTGACTATTAATGACTACTTTGTTTAAACGGCCAATTGGTTGTATTCCTGTTTCTGAAAAAATTTCATAAACCTTAACGCCTTTATAAGCATACATGAAATCATCATCTCGTGACAGCATAAATTTACATCCAAATTCGCTTAAAAATCTATTTGGATCATTTGTGTATCTAGTGATTTTTATTTTACTCTGATATTCAAAAGTGAAAAGAATTTCAAAAGTGGGTCAATAGTTGAAACTTTGTCTTATTGGATAAAAATGGATGTTATTGGTTTGATCAGAAAAATCCGGAATAAGGAACCGAACGTCAACAAAATGGCGTTGCCCAATTTCGTATTCATCATAAGCGTACCCTTCTATGCCGGCGAAATAATTAACATAAGATGGGTTATTATATCTTAATATTGGGGGGGGGGGGAAGGAACTTTCTTGTGTTCAAGAATTGTGAATATATCGTTTATCCTTAATGGTGTTCTGATAATTCGTAAGTGGACTGTAATTAATCTTAATTGATTTAGTTGATGAAAAATTGACATATGGTTCTTCAGTTTCATAACATTCATTAACCATATCATAATGTCGGTCACTAATCGTAAAGGCATTATAATAAGAACTTGCACTATTTTGATTTCGAAATCATTCGCTATCAAAAACATAACTATCATTATTAAACGGCGCAGCATATCAATCATAAATGCTTCGATCATTTAAAAGTAAACTAGCATATTCCTCACTATTTGGATCGTAAGTTTTGCTGACAGATTCACCACCGTTGTTTCCTTTATTTCATTCAATAATTGCAAGTGTGGTCGGAATTGCCGCCACTGCCAATAGTAAAAATACTGATAAAATGATAATTAATGATTTACTAATATGTCGGATCTTTTTATGTTTAGTCATATTGTTTATATTATATGTTTTTGTGGATAAAATTTAAAGATTTAAATTTTAGGAAACTAGTATCATATAAATAAAATATTTATAGTAAAATTAATTCACCAAATTTATTTGATAATTAATTTTCGGCAAATGCAGGAGTTGATTCGTCGGCTTCCATTTTCCAATACATCATGGTTAATAAAGTAAAGACGACAGTTTGAATACATCCCGAAACAATATCAAAATAAGCATGTAAGGGAATTAAAGTAATTGCACCAAAAAAGTCAAACAAGTTAAAAATCGGAATCATTTGCGAAATCATTGATGTTCCGGCTAAAACAAAGGTAATAATTAATCCACCGGCAAAAATATTTCCTCATAAACGAAATGATAATGATAGTAATGGTGCAAAAGCACCGGCCACATTTAGTGGATTAACCATTACCGGAATTTTTTTACCTTTAATTTTAATATTGAATGTATACTTTTTTAAGAAGGATAATTTCTGGTATTTAAAGCCAACAACAAAGATTCCAAAAAAAGTTACTAGTGCTAATGATAATGTTACCGTTAAAGATGATGTTGGGCTTTCAAATCCAAAAATACTAATGATGTTACCAAATAAAATATAGGTGAATAAATAAATAAAATACGGTGTCATTTTTTCAAATTTTGGTCCCATTGATTGAACTAATAAGTTATGAATCATTTCGACATAAATTTGAAAAATAAAAGCAAAAGATCGCGGATACACATTCTTCCGTACATTGCGGATTTTTGAATAATACAGCAAAAACAAAAATGTAATTAAGATCAAAACAACAATTAATCCCGTAATTTGCGGAACATAATTATACGTCATTACCTGAAATGAATATGTTGTTGTATCATCAGCTAATATTGGTGTCATATTACTCTGGACTAACTTCGTCGTTTGGATCGTTATCAGCTGGACTATTATTAAAATTTAAATCAGCAGGAACATCATTACCATCAATTTTTAAATCATATAATGAATTACGATATGCATTAATTTCCGGAATGGTTAAAAAAGCTTTAATCACCCAGTTTTTATTCCCAACATATAAAAAACGGGTATCTTTTAATAATTCATTATATAAATAACCTAACTTACCACTAATATCAGCAAAATCCGGTGATGATTTAACTAAATTAACTAACTCATTAAAAGTAAATGGATTTTTGCCAAACTTACTTTTTGCGGCATTGTAGGCTTCGTTAATTAATATTTGGTATGATGGCATATATACTTATATTATATAATATAGATATACTAATGGCGATAGCAAAAGCAAAGAAGGTCGAAATTATTAAAGCATATGGGGCAAATGAAGCTGATACTGGTAAAACGGAAGTTCAAGTTGCTTTATTAACCGAAGATATTAAAAACATTACGGAACATTTAAAACAAGCAAAAAAGGATTATTCAACCAAACGTAGCCTATATCATAAAACTGCCCAACGTAAGTCATTATTAAATTATTTAAAGGAATTAGACATTAACCGTTACCGTGATTTAGTAAAAAAACTAAATATTCGTGGTTAATTACCACCAGCAAAATGAAACACTTAGCATTATATCGCAAATATCGGCCACGCAGTTTTAAGGAAATTGCTGGTCAAAAAGCCATTATTACCACATTACGGAATGTGGTAAAGAACCAATGTATTAATCATGCTTACATTTTTTGTGGATCAAAAGGAATCGGGAAAACATCAATTGCCAAAATATTTGCTAAAAATATTAATTGTTTAGATCCCCAAGACGGTGAAGCGTGTGGAGTATGTGCAAATTGTTTGGCGATTAATCAAGCAAATGTCATTGATATTTTAGAAATTGATGCAGCGAGTAATAATGGAGTGGAAGAAATTCGGGGCATTATTGATGGGTCAAAGTATTTACCAACGCAATTAAAAAAGAAAGTCTATATTATTGATGAGGCACATATGTTATCGAATGGTGCTTGAAACGCTTTATTAAAAACCATTGAAGAACCAGCTAATCATTTAGTCTTTATTTTTGCCACAACCGAAATGAACAAAATTCCCGAAACAATTAAGTCTCGTTGTCAATATTTTAATTTTGAAAACTTTTCGTTAGAACAAATTAAGCAGCTATTAACCGATGTTGCCCAAAAAGAAAAGATTGCAATTGACGAAATTGCTTTAAATAAAATCGCCATGTTAGCCAACGGTGCAGCCCGTGATGCTTTATCGAAACTTGATCAATTAGCGTCAATGACAAATAAGCAAATTACGGTGCAAGATGTCAATGAAATTTTTGGTTTGATGAATAACGATCAAATCATTGATTTTATTAATCATATCCTTGATGCCGATCAACCATATTGATTAAAAATGTATAATGAATTTGTTAATCAAGGCATTAATCTGATTAACTTTATCGACGGCATTTTAAATATAACTGTTGATCAATTAACTTATTTAAACACAAATGAACCAAAACTATTACGCACAACCAATTTAGCGGAATTAAAATTATTAAATAATGATCAAACAAAATTAATTAAATTTGCCCAATCATTGCAAAACAGTTATCTGCAAATTAAAAATAG
>JAITFD010000004.1 GCA_031281575.1 Mycoplasmataceae bacterium
CTTAGCATTATCGAGTTAATGTATTTTTATTTATGATATTCGCTATTTTTTATTTCAATTCATTTTGTTATTTTTTTTGGAGTATATGTTTCTTTACCAACAATCATCAAAACATGCAAATGATACGAATCAATTAAAAATATGCCTGAACCAGCATTTGAACGTGAATTAGATCAGAAAGTACGATCAACATCATGATTTTGATATTATTATGCTCCAATGTACAAAGAATGAAAAAAACAAAATTCACCAGTGATGAAAAAATATATAGCAGAAATCAATCAATATTGTGACACGCATAAGATGACTCCTGAAGTTGAAACTGAATATACAATTCGTTGTTTAAATCAATTATTAAAAACGAAAAAAATTAATAAAGAACAATATGATATTATGGGTGATGAATTATTCTTAGGTGCATGAGATCAATTCGAGAAAGAAAAGAAAATGTATCGGTAATATTTTTAATTGATAAAACAATAACATTATGTTATAATAATACCAAGCATTATTACATAATGAAAGTACTTGGTTGGTTTAGAAAAATTAATGATACATTGCATTCATCAACGTTTTGAAAAAATTTTGGTATTTGCACTTTATTTGCCACAATTGTTGGGGCACCAATTATTTCAATTACTGCATGGTTATTGTCGGTTCATCCTCAACCATTAAGTGCACAAACAATTGCTAACAATTTAATTTTACCAGATGAAAATCATGTTGATGAAAAGTGAGCACAAAATACTGCTAATAATTTAACAACCGTTTTTACAAGGAATGGATTAAATGAAGCCAACGAAGTAATTGATAAAATAATGGCAATGAAGAAATTACACCATACGAACAATATTTGCAAATTCAACAATTAGCAATTTTCAATGATGTAAAATTAATTGATCCATTTTTATTTCAACAAATCACACCATATTTACACGATAGTATTGATCGACAATTGTGAAATGAATATGAATTAACGAAAAGTATTCGACATGAAGCGTTGAATGTAATTGATGAAAAAATCGCACAATACGAAACCGCAATCGGTGCTGAGATTTTAACCATTGAAGATTTAACAAACCATTTGAACAACGATATTGAAAAAATGATTGTTGAACACGACGCCGATTCAGCAGAAACAATTTTTGCAAAACAAAGTCTAGTGCAAAATCGTTTCATAGCTTTTTTAGAAGATAAGTCAATTACTACAACAAACAATTATCATTGAGACGAATTGTTTACTGAAGCAAATATCGCACAATACGTTGGACAAGATTTTAGTATTGAAACAACTAATTTTTTAAATGATGTAATATTATTTGATGATTTACCGCTATCAACAAACTTATTTAGTGACGAATATTTGATTTTAACTAGTATTCAAGCGTTCGATCAAGACGATTTAACTTTACCAAATTATCAACATAATAATTATTATGATTTTGATTTTGCCATTCAATTTAAAGTCACTGATTTAAATTATGAATGGACTGGTGAACCATCGCAAACATATAACTTGTCATTAATTCCAACTGATGAATATGTTTGAAAAAACAATCAAAAACTATTTGATCAAATCGATTTTAAACTTAATGAAAATTTTGAATACGATTTGGTTGATGATAAAGAAGGTACCGATTATCAGTTTGATGAAGTAATTAAAAATCAATTTAACAATTTAAATAGTAAAAATGAATTAACAATTAAATTTGACCATTATCAATTTCCCAATTCTGATTATGAAATTACTGGATCAAATATTACAGTAATTGAAAAATTACAAGATCAATACACTATTCGCATTGATAACATTTTAAATTATGATTATCGTGTTGTTGCACCAATTAATATTCGAGTTGATCTAGTAAATTTATCAGCAACAAAAATTCAAAGTGCAGATTTTTGACGTGCTCCATGAGGAGATAAAGTTGATGAATTTTTTAATTGAGATATTCCTTTAACAACGAATTATAATATTAAGAAAGCAAACGATCAGGAAACTGAAGATAGTGAAGGACGACGTGATAAAAATGACACTTCGTGTGTTTTTGATGTTTGAGATGAAGATAGTAGTGCTTGATCAGTGATCAATATTCTTGGCGCTCGATCAGCATCAAATTATCAAATTGACCAAAGCTCAACAACTGATGAAGCTAAATATAGTCAATATGGTTCAATCTTTTCGTTACAAGATATTCAAGATTTTGCCCAAGTGAAATTTAAATATGAAGATGAAACGAAATTTCGCACATATGATGAAAACTTTTTACCAAATCATTCATTAGCAATCCAAACACGTTATCGTCCTTATGAACAACCTGCTGGATCATCACAATGGGTACCAACACCAATATTACATTTTAATTGGATATTAAGCCGTAATGATTTTGATGATAATACAACTAAATATGTTTCATCAATTCAAATAACTAATTTACAATTAAGTTTAGCAGATCTACAATTAATTGCTAATGCTAATAAAGAAGGGTTAGTAGCACAAATTAAAAATGCATTAGCACCGGATATGCAAGCAGTTTGATCGCTATATTGAGAATATGTTGCGTTTCACGGTGTACAAATTTTGTTAATTGCGGCTGATGTGGTAATTAATTGTTTAGACATTGCGTTGTTATGACCAACTTTTGGTGCATCAGCTTGATCAGTTGTTTTAACATTATCAGGGATAATACAGGATACATTTGATTTAGCACAACATGTCAGCGATATTATTGGTTTAACAACTGAATCACTTTCGTTAGATGCATATAGTAATTCAAATGAATATCAAAAAATATTGGAAATATGAAAATGAATTAATTATGATATTAAACAATTTCCGATACTATTGAACAATTTATTAACTATTAATATTGATCAAATTACTTTCAATGATTTTTTCGATGTCAGTAATGAATTTTATCAAATTAATAACCTTCGCCCAAACGAAATATATTCAATTATTCGTTTACCGTCGTTACAATTTTCAAAACATTATGCTGAGTTTTGCGCGAATGAGTCAAATTGATATGATTTTATGTTTTCTAATCCATCTTCAATTGTTAGTCGTGGTGCAGAAATAGGGATTACGATATGAAAATTAGTAAAACATAAATATGCCAAATTTA
>JAITFD010000051.1 GCA_031281575.1 Mycoplasmataceae bacterium
TATGCATGTAAATGATACGATATTAACGAAGTTAATACTTATTCATTTAAAAAAGCGACGAAAAAATTTTTTGACGGTCAAACGACAACCTTATACAACGATTATCAGTCGTTAGAACGACAAACTTTTTTAATGAATATTGATCACCAAGGCGAATTAAAAGAACACCATGTTGATGATGAAGAAAAGAACTTATTAACCGAATATTTTAATGATTTGTTATCGGTTTATGTTACACCTAATTTAATCATGATTTTAACGGAAAAAATTCCGCCAAAATTGGATCAAGTTGCCGTACGTAATCTGATCGCAATGTTAAAAAGAAATCAGCCCCGATAATTTCGGATTATCGTTTCACGGTTATAATATTAATAATAGCTCATGGATATTAAAAACTTAATGGCTCAAGCCCAAAAAATGCAAAAAGCAATTGGTAATAAAATTGCGGAATTTGAAGCAAAAGAATTTGCTTATGATTACAAAAATGGTTCGGTTGTTGTGAATATTAAAGGCGATTTTACGATTACAAAAATTATCATCAATAAGGTTTTAATTGATCCTGAAGATGCAAATCTATTGCAAGAAATGGTTGCTGAAGCGGTTAATGCTGCTGTTAAAGGTGTGAAAATTGATCGTGATCAAATTCAAGGCAATGTGGGCGGAGCATCAATCCCCGGATTATTCTAAACAATTATGAACTCGCGTTTTATTCGCTTGGTTGAAGCATTTAAAACATTACCTGGCGTGAGCACAAAGCAAGCACGTACAATTGCTTATTATTTATTACAGCAAGATCAATTTTTTCTTGATCGTTTAACTAACGAAATGCAAAATGCAAAAACGCACATTAAAGCTTGTGTTGAATGTAATTATTTATGCGAAGATAATGAACGTTGTCAATATTGCCGTGATCCAAAACGTGATCAACGGCAATTGTGTATTGTAACAATCGATAGTGATGTTGATAAAATCGAAGCAACTAACAGTTATTTTGGCCGTTATTTTGTGTTAAGAAATGAATTAAAACCAAATAAACAAGACATGATTGACCACGCTTGTTTTCACCAATTATTATCGCTGATTCGGAAAAATCAAGTGCATGAAGTAATCATTGCGACAAATTGGACAACTGCTGGTGAATTAACGGCGACATATATTAAAAATTTAATTAACGAATACGATCCAAAAATTAATATTTTTCGTTTAGCTGTTGGACTGCCAATTAACTCGGCATTGGATTATGCTGATAACACCACAATCACTTATGCCATTAAAAATAAAACAAAATATTAAACGCATTTTTAATATATAATATATATTAATATGGGTCATCAGCCGGCTTTTGTTATTGCACCTGTTCAGGATAATGGGACTGTTGTTAGTCCGTTTTGGGATAAAGGTTCAAATAATAAATCCAAAGTTAGAACGATTTTAAAAAAGACATGAAAATGGGGCAAGTTGATGCTTTTGATTTTCGTCATGGTCATTGGTTTATGAGGTTGTTTTCAAAGTGGTGATCAAACGGTTGCATCTTCCACTACACTTGGTGAAGGTTTAGAATTTGGTTTCCCTTATGGAACGACTGGGGATTATCGTTATGATTTATCTTCCGATGGGGCACCAGGATACCGAACATTTACCCAGTTTTCCTTTGATTATGGTCCTTTCTTTGCTTTTTTTATTTGGATTTTTGCGAATTTATTTATTCAAATCATGTATAGTGGTGCAAATTGATTTGGTGGTTTAAATGCTTTATTAGCTATTTTTACATTGTTAATGATCGTTCGTTCCGTTTCATTATTAATTACCATCCGAAGTGCTATTCAAAATGAAAAAATGAATGAAGTGCAGGGGTTATTAGCGGAAATTACCGCAAAATATAAAGATTTAACCGATATGCAATCACGTCAACAACGCCAAATGGAAATTAGTGCCGCTTATAAAAAATATAACATCAAACCGTTTGCCGCAATTGAACAAATGTTAATTACCTTACCAATCTTCATGATTATTAGCCGTTTAATCACAATTGTTCGACCAATGAAAACAGTTGTTTTGCTTGGGATCTGAAATTATTCCGTTTCCCCATTAAGCGAAGTCTTTACTAATTTTGCTAATGGTGGCGCAATTTACATTCTCTTAATGTTAATTTTAGTACCAATTCAAGCTTTATCTGTGCTCTTGCCACAAATTTGAGCAAAGCGTCGAAATCGTAAAGCAACACCAGTTTCGGAAAAAGGCCGCAAAAAAGTGAAAACGCAAAAATTAATTCAAATTATCATGGTTGTGGTGGTTTGTGTGGTTGTTTGTAGTTCACCAACTGGGGTTGGGGTTTATTGGTTCTTATCATCATTATTCACCATTGGCCAACAATTTGTTGTCCATTCAATCATCATGAAGAAACGCCGTGTTGATAGTTCGCTCGACAAACGTTTAGAACGGCTAGGATTAGAATAAATGAAAGACGCAATGCAAGAATTCTTTGCGGAGCAAAAGTTTATTCCGAGCAAAAAATTAGGACAAAACTTTTTAATTAATGAGCATTTATGCACTGAAATTGTTGCAGCAATTGATCAAAAAGGGATTGATTGTGTGGTGGAAATTGGCCCAGGATTAGGGGCAATTTCCCAACATTTAGTCCAAAAGCCATGAGCTTATATCGGCATTGAATTAGATAAACGTTTATATAGTTTTATGCGAAAAAAATATGGTCAATTACCCAACGTTCAATTAATTAATCAAGATGTACTCCGGGTTGATTTTCGGCAATTATTAAAACAATACTCGCAACCAATTATTGTTTCCAATTTGCCTTATGCAATTTCATCATTAGTAATGTTAAATTTTTTAAAAAATAAACAAATTAACACCATGTATGTAATGCTCCAAAAAGAAATGGTCGAACGGATTAGCGCACTTCCGAAACACAAGCAATATAACAATTTATCCGCATTAATGCAATATTATTGTCGGATTGAAAAACTATTTAATGTTAATGCAAATAATTTTTACCCAGTACCATTAATTGATTCCATTGTCATTAAATTAACAAAAAACGAACACCCATATGATTTTAAATTTGATAAATTTCTTCAACTTGCTTTTCACGCAAAACGAAAAACCCTTTTCAATAATTTAAAGGGTACTTATTTTTCCGCACAACTATCTTTAATCATGAACGAATTAAAAATTAATCAGTTAGTTCGAGCCGAAGCATTAACGTCTGAACAATTGTACTTGTTATATACAAAAATTACTTTGCCAAACCAATAATAAAATAATGCTTTGATTGACCACCGTTAATGATTTCCGCATCAATTGCATATTTTTGTTTTAATGTATTTGCGATCGTATTTGCATCATTTGCTAACATATTCTCACCGTAAAAAACAATGGCTTTTTTGTATTTTTTCGCATCAGCATAATCTAATAATTTATTGGTTGCATCAAATAAATTAAGATCAGATGATACAATTTTCTTTTCAATAATTCCGATGTATTCACCTTTAGCAATGTTAATGTGTGAGTATTGAACATCTTTCACTGACTTTGCCACTTTTAATACCTTTGATAATCCAACACTACGATTCAAAATCTTTTTGTTTTCTTCATATGATTTCGTTGGATCAAAAGCCAAACAAGCATTATATGAATCGACAATATTATTGGCTTTTAATAAAGTTGCTTCGACAGTTTTTGGTAATAATTTAACCGTTTCAATCGCGGATAAAGCAAAGTTGCTATCATCTAAGACGATGAAAATTTTTGATGACTTTGTTTTTTTAATCGCATCAATGAAATCTTGGACTGATGGATTACCGATGGCATCAGTATTAATGGTCGTGCTGATATTAAACTTAGTTTGGTATAAATCGGCAAATTCTAAACTTGGTACGGTTGCGATTACAAAAATATCGTTCGATAAATTATCAAAACCTTTATTGACATTTTTATTATGTAATGATTCTAATGTCGTACCAGGATTACGTTCCAAAAATTGCATCGTCATGTTTTCAATTTTAACTTTGTTAAATTCGCCAAATTGCGATGCAAATTGCAAGATTTCATATGGTTTTGTTGAATGGATATGCACCTTAACGATATTTTCGTCAATTACAATCACCAGACTATCACCCATCTTTTCCAATTCCGATTTAAAATTTTCAAATTCAAACGGTAATTTATCCGGTTGGTTAAATTCCACTTTTGAACCAACAGTCATAATAAATTCATTACAGTAACCGAAACCTTCGTTATTATCTTTTAGCGAAGGAATGAATGATTTTCGTACGTTTGATAAATCGATATCCGATTCACTACGTTTAACTTCCGCAGTTCGATGATCAATTTGTTCATACATTCCATGTAAAAATTTACATAAACCATAACCACCACTATCAACCACACCAACTTCTTTTAATTCCGGTAACATATCGGGTGTTTTTAATAATGTTTCTTCACCAATTTTAATTGCATATTTAAAAACGGCATTAATCGAAGTAAAACTGTTACGTTTCTTTTCTAATTCTTCACTAATTACCCGGATAATAGTTAGGATTGTTCCTTCAACCGGACTACTAACGGCATTATAAGCAACTTGTTTAGCGTTATTAAAACAATCAACAAATTGGGGGATTGAAATTTCAAATTCGCCTTCTTTAAACCCGCTTGTAAATCCTTTAAATATTTGACTGGAAATTACGCCTGAATTTCCCCGAGCATTCATTAATAAGCCACGACTAAATTGTTTACCGAGTAAGAATAATTCTTTATATTCCACACCTTTAATAACATTGATTGCTCCCTCAAACGTAATTTTCATATTTGTTCCCGTATCACCATCAGGAACCGGGAAAACATTTAATTCATCAATGTATTGATAATGCTTCGCCAATTCTTCACATCCCCCAATAAACATTGATTTTAAAAGCGAAACATCAATTGTTTGAATAATTACTTCCTTGTTGTTGGCTTCGGCGTTTTTAATTTGTGCTTCTGTGATTTTAATTTTATTTGTTGCACCGTTAGCCATAATTTATTTATATCTTTATTTATTACTACCTATATTATATATTATTATTAATATAATAATAGGACAAATTAATACTTACACACAAATATTCATAAAAGTAAGGAAAAATTGAACCATTAACGACCTTAATAATCCCATCTGACGAACACTTAGTGAACAGTCATGCCCCTAAATTAATATAATTAAAATATGGTCGGATATGGAAAAAAAGTATTATTTGATAATTTAACAAATCCCGATTTACTTAGTGTTGATATTAATGCAAGTAATCCCCTAATTAAAGTCTTGATTAAAAATAAAATTAAATATACGATTCGTGATTCAAAATGATTCAATCGCTTTGATCCGCAATTAAATCACCAAGGAGTGGTCGTTAATTTTAAAAGTAAAACTGCTCTTTCGCTCGACGATTATTTAAAGCAAAATTTAAAAACCGATTTGATTTTAATAATTGATTCAATTGAAGATCCGCAAAATTTTGGTGCCATTATGCGAACATGTGATGCATTAGGTGTAAAAGCCATCATTTACAAAAAAGATCATCAAGTGCAAATTAACGATTTTGTGAATAAAGCGAGCATGGGGGCATGCAATTATTTACATTTATTTAAAGTTGCTAATTTAGCGAATACTTTGCCGGCATTAAAAGCCAACAACTATTGAATTTACAGTTCGGCCTTAAATGATCAAGCAAAAGCTTACAATAAAATTACTTATGCTGATAAAGTTGTTTTGATTGTCGGTAATGAAAAAAGTGGCGTTAGTGCTCGCTTATTATCATTGTCCGACACGATCATTAAAATTCCAATGGTCGGTCATGTGCAATCGCTAAATGTCTCAGTGGCAACCGGAATTTTATTAGCTGAAATTATTAAACATTAACTATTTAACGTTACTAAAACTTTTTAAAATTGTCGGATAATTTTGCAATTTAGTCGTTTTAATAATAACATTGTTATTAAATCGGTCAATTACACTTTGTTCAATCGGTTTTGATGAATACAATGTTGCAAGCACTTCACCTTTTTTTGCTTTTTCATTATGAATTTTATCTAATCAAATCCCGGCATGGTAATCAATTGGATCGGTTTTTTTGATTCTTCCAGCACCAAGTAATAAAGCAACCATTCCTAATTCTTCCGTGCTTTTATAAGAAACAAAACCAGCCGTTTTTGCGGGAATTTTATATGTGTATTTTGGGGCAAAATACTGACCAGAATTGATTAATTTCATATCGGCCTTTTGGGCTTTAACCCAAGCTAAAAATTTATTGATTCCTTGTTTTGATTTAATGACTTCATCAATTGCTTTAAAAGCTGCTGTTTGATTTTTTTCCACTTTAGTTGTAATTAAAATTTCACTAATAAACCGATAGATTAATTCTTTAATGGTGTCAGCTTCTGGGTGACCATTTAAAAAATCAATCGCCGCTTTCACTTCAATGCCGTTGCCAATTGCCCGCCCCAATGGTTGTTCCATTGTCGTAATACTGATCACAGATTTTTTCTTAAATTTTGTTAAGATATTGAGCATGCATTTAGCTAGTGCGGTGGCGGATTGTTCGTTTTTCATAAATGCCCCATTGCCACATTTAACATCAATAAAAATGCAATCAGTATTTAATGCGAGTTTTTTTGATACAACACTTGAAGCAATTAACGGAATTGATTCAACCGTACCACTGGAATTACGTAAGGCATAAATGATCCCATCAGCTGGTGCAATTCGATCAGTTTGACACATAATAAACAAACCCGGATCGTTGAGCAATTTAAATTCTTCACCATTTTTTAAATTAAAATCGAATTTAATTGATTCTAATTTATCAATTGTTCCACCAGTAAAGCCTAATCCGCGTCCACTCATCTTCGCAACTTTCAAACCGAAGCAAGCACAAATCGGGGCAAGAATTAATGATACCTTGTCACCAATTCCCCCCGTCGAGTGTTTATCAATTTTAATGCCTTTGATCTTAGAAAAATCATAGATATCACCACTGTCGAGCATGGCTTTGGTTAAATCGTACGTTTCTTGTTCATCCATCCCGTTAATCACAATCGCCATTAATAAAGCTGCAGCTTGGTAATCGGTGATGGTTTTTTTGCTCGTATATTCATTAACAAAAAAAACAATTTCGGCAGTAGTTAATTTTTGTTTTAACCGTTTCTTATTGATGATATCAATAATGTTCATATTTTAATTATAATATTTTGTCCCATTCTTATTCCAACATGCCGCTTAAAATAAAAATATAATTGAATTGAAGGAGGAGACATGATATGAAAGTGTCAGGAATTATAAAACTCGCCATCATCATCGTTATTTGTGCACTCTTATTTGCATGAATTGCGCAAATTGATTGATTCACTGATCTTAATCAAAGCAGTGAAATTCGTCCAGAATTAAATACAAGTAATTTAATTACGGGTAACCAAAGCCCGGAATTAGTATACAATGCGTATGATAAAAATTATTATCCCGAAAATCCATGAACGAAACAAAATGAAGTGTTAGCATCACTACAATATAATGCAGTTAGTAATAAAAATTCCGCAAATTGAAGTATCATTGTCAATACAAAAGGTTTAAGTGCAAGCATCAATGCTTCTGGTATTGTATCAATTTATAGTCCATTAACAGTGGGCATTTTTCTTTTTACCGTTACGTATTCCACCGGATCACGAACCCAAACGTTACCAGTTAAGTTAACTGTACATGAAGCAACATATGAACAATTTGCTGATCAAGTAATTATCGGTCCTACCAATTCAATTATTAACGAGTTAAGTAATAATGATTACACCGTGCTTTCTTATATGGTTAATCATTGAATTGCCGATCCGGGATATAACGATGTTAATGTGTATGAGCACTTGGGTGACAACAATCCAACAAGTCGTTGAATCGTTGAACAAACTAATGATGCACCAGTTAAGTTAACAATTGTTCCAGATGTGATTCCGACCAAAACTTTGTTAAAAATTTCCAACGTTAATCGTGGTTTATATACATATAACATCATTTACCGCCAAGCCGGATATTACGATCTTGTATTACCGTGTACATTAAATGTTGTGCGGGAAGATAATGTCGGAATTCAACCACTTGAAATTATTGGGGCAAAACAATTAAAAGTCTTACGCAATGATACACAAAGTCGCCAATTTTCCTATTATTTAGCAAACGGCAATGAAGCATATCAAAAGACGACAACGACCACAATCGGTGCTGATCAAACGAAAACCGTTGTCAGCAATGATGATAATTTTGCAACCGGGACTTGAACGGTCGAAAGCGATCAACGCATCCCATTACTTGTAACGCCTTATACAGCGCTTTCGAATGGTTTAATTACCGAACGAATTAATGGTAAAGAAGCACAAACAAATATCGCGATTAGTGATCAGAACCATGCAATTGTTTCGGTTTGTTCACGCGATGTGTATTATGCCACAAATCTCTTTGGTTCGTTTACTTTTTCGCTAACATATCAAACGGAAAATGCGACAACTGTTTTTTACGGAACAATTGAACTAGTTGATGCCATTTATGTTGGACCAACATTAGCATGAGGTACTTGAACAATGGATGGTTTTATCTATAATGAAGTAAAAAGTTATGATGAAAAGAAAAATTTAAAAAACTTAGCAATTCCGGTTAAAGCTAATTATCATACGAACGATACTGGGCACTACGACGCTTGACAATATGGAAACATTGAATTTATTTTGCGAACTAAACATCGTCAAATTAGCGGTGCAGGATTAGTTGATGTGCGGCAAATGAATAATGTTAACAAACCATCCGAAGGCCGAAAATCATTAACGAATTTTCGCGCAAATAGCAATAATCCATTAGAAATTGAACCAACTGGTAATACCGCATCATATTATGCTTGTTCGGCCGTTGGTTTATATGGAATTGATGTTTTAATTGGTAATATTTTCTTTCAAAACCGTAAAATTAATCCCATTGCTTTCACCTTTTGCATTAATATTAGCAAATAAGCAATTAAAACATATAATTAAATTGGGGATGTTCCGGATTCGACACGATATACGGACGTCTAGCGGCAGTAGGGTCAGCCCTTTATAGCTCGAGGTTTTGTTAAACGACAACGTTTCAGAACAAGCTGATTCAAGCTTAGAACCCGCTTTCTTCGCTGCGAATTCAGCACGTCTTACTCCTTGCTACGCTTAGTTCGTAGACCTCGGAATAGACTTTAAGGATCATTTGTTTTCTCAATTTCGGATGATTCGTCAACAAAATTGATATATGGTTAATCATGCTAGTAGTTAATCATGAATCTTACTAGCTATCCTGGTCTTAGTTGTACTATTACTGTCGAGATCAGTGAACCAAGCAAAATAGTACTAAACTGTAGAAACTAGACGAAAAGATATTGTGGAAATGGGTTCAACTCCCATCATCTCCACCATATAAATTAAATTTTGATTAGTTGATCAATAATTATTCGTGATATTTTATAATATTCATAATAATGACCAAGCGGAAAAAAGCAAATTCAATTGTCCAAAATATGTATATTGGTGGTCAGTGTTTATTATTGACGGTCTTTTTTGGGCTTGGTGCATTCTTTATTTATATCGGGTGACTTGTTGGAAAGGTTACTGAAATGCCGTGAAATCACGGGATAATATTTGGCAGTGTTTTTCTTTTTCTAGGAGTTGCTGATTTAATTTTTCACATATACTTTCTTCGTAGTTATTGATATCGCAGTATTATGCATGAAACACGATTGAATCGACCAAGCAAACACAATAGAATCGACAAAACCGATGATATTTAAGTTAAATTAACATTAATTTATAATATATAAATATGGCTGATCGAATAATTGCCAAACGCAAATCGATGTTCATACTATATTTAATTTGTGGGTTATTTGCTGGATTAATTATCGGTTTTTCACTTAATTATAACCGGACAGTTTACATTCCCAATCACACTGGAACGAATTGAAAAGGTTATAAGTCTGGAAGTTTAGAAATTAATGTTTTAACTGAACCGGAAAATCGCTCATCACACGGAACCGCTTCATTGCACAGCGGGATTAACAATCATTACACCGCCAATGATTTAGTGATTCCGGATGTGATTCGATTGAAAAATAAATTATATGACTTAGTGCAAATTGATGAAAATGCTTTTTATATTGGCGACGATGGTTATAATTTAGCATTAAGTGGATCATTAACAATCGGAAATAATGTTCAGACAATTGGATCGCGTGCATTTGCCAGTTGTAAGAATTTAAATAAAGAGTTAATTATTAATGATAAGCTTACACAAATCGCATCTTATGCTTTTTGATATTGTAATTTTAATAATTCGAATTTTACAATTGGAAAAAATATTAATGTTGGTGATATCGCATTTCTTGGGAACGATTTTCCCCAATTAACATTTTGCGAAAATATCGTGATCGGAAATTTGGCATTTGGATTAAGCAGCTATCTCGGAGAAATTATTTGTGATGGTTGATCTTCATTACCAACTGATTGGGGAACAGACATTTTTACTCTTTCAAAAGCTAATGGTTATGTAAGATCAATCAATAGTAATTTATCTTCAACTGCCGTTTTAGAATTTTTACAAACGCATGGTCTTAGTACAACTTGACAAGCGGCATAGTTATCGATATCATTACTAATCATTTATAATATAAATGTTATCGATATATGAAATATCAATTACATTTAAATCGTCGACAAAAATTAATTAGTTTGTTATATTTATTTTGTGTGTTATTTGCTGGATTGCTAATTGGTTTTTCGCTTCGTTTTGATCGTTATGCGGTGATTGGTAACAGTACAGGCACTGATTGAAAAGGTTATAAGTCTGGAAGTTTAGAAATTAACGTTTTAACTGAACCAGAAAATCGTTCATCACACGGAACTGCTTCGTTACATAAAAGTGTCGATAACCTTTATACAGCAAATAATTTAGTCATTCCGGATGTAATTCGCAAAAATAATAAATTTTATGATTTGGTCCAAATTGATGATAATGCATTTTATATTGACAACGTGACTTCTAATTCACGATTAACCGGATCACTAACCATTGGAAATAATGTTCAGACAATTGGCGAATATGCATTTGCTCTTTGTCCCACTTTAAATGGAAAATTAATTATTAGCGATCGTCTTACCCAAATTGCAACTTGTGCTTTTCAAGGTGATAATTTTAATAATTCTAATTTTACAATTTGAAAAAATACGAATGTTGGTATGGGTGCATTTATCGGAAACGATTTTTCCCAATTAACATTTCGCAAAAATATCGTCGTCGGAAATAGTGCATTCGCAATTAGCAATTTACTAGACAAAATTATTTGTGATGGTTGATCTTCGTTGCCGTCCGATTGAGGATCAGGTATTTTTCTTATTTCAAATGTTTATGGCTATGTAAGTTCAATCAACAGTGGTTTATCTTCAACTGCCGTTTTAGAATTTTTACAAGCGCACGGTCTTGGTCAAAATTGACAAGCAGTATAATTATCAATATCGTTACTAATCATTTATAATATAAATATTATCGATATATGAAATATCAATTACATTTAAGCCATAAGCAAAAATTAATTAGTTTGTTATATTTAATTTGTGTGTTATTTGCTGGATTGCTAATCGGTTTTTCACTTCGTTTTGATCGTTATGCGGTGATTGGTAATAGTACTGGGACTGATTGAAAAGGTTATATCTCTGGTAGTTTAGAAATTAATATCTTAACTGAACCAGAAAATCGTTCATCACACGGAACTGCTTCGTTACATAAAAGTGTCGATAACCTTTATACAGCAAATAATTT
>JAITFD010000052.1 GCA_031281575.1 Mycoplasmataceae bacterium
CGAGATTGCTATAACATTAATTGAAGTCCAAAACACGAAAAATAGCATTGATCAAATTAAAAATTATGTAAATTCCAATGATTACAGCGAATTAATTAACGAAATAGAAAAATTATTAATGAATCCTGATAAAAGAAACTCAGATGAATTAACAATTCCGAAGCTTGTCAAAGCAGTCTTTGCTGCATTAATTTGAAAATTAAAAAATCGTTTATTATCGTCTGCAACGAAGGAAATGGCTATACAATTTGCGAAATATGCATTCCGAGGATTTTGAAAAAGAGCTTTTGCGGGAATAAAAATATTCGGAAAATATATAAGGTTTTCGATTCTTGCAGAAACTATTTCTTGAATAAATTTGATAGTAACATTCTTAGTTGAAGCATTAATAAATTGGCTTTATAAACCAAAATTTAATTCTTATAATTGCAAAATCAGTGATTTTAATTTATGATTAATTACGTATCAAAATTATGCTAATGATAATTAAAAATATTTTCAAATGAATCTTTTCGTATGATAATTCATCAATTAATAATTTTGGCAGAATTATGTTTTTTTTATCATGGTTACCGATTACATTGGTGTGTTCGACAAATTTTTTTACTTCAATTTATTTTAGTGTTTATAATACACCGTTTACAATAAACTATCATATATTTTTAATTGTTTTTGCTTCCTTATCATATAATTTATTTTTCCCGCGATTATTTACTTTACTTGCTTATTACATTACATATTTTTTTAATTTAATGATGAATCAAGCACAATGTGATGAACTTGGTTTTTTAAACATTAAAATTTTATTTCCAAAAAAATTTTTAGCACCTAAATACGAAAAAAGACCAAAGAGATGGATCGACAATAAAACATTTCGAAGTCTTTCTGATTCGCATGAAAAAATCAATGGTTTTTTATGATTCGTTTTTGGAATATATTGTCCTCTTTGTACCCTTGTATCCGTTGCTCTTTGAGAAAACGGAGGATGGTGGTACATTGGATATGATTTATTTTGTATTCTAATTTTGTTTTTCAAAAAACAATTGTTTGATTTATTCGATTGAAAATTCTTAAATCCGAAAGAATTCAAATCTAAAAAGTAAAATTATATATTATATAATAATATAAAGTTTATAAAATAAACAATAATGAGCATATGCTAAATACAATTAAGAAAATTTTTAAATGAATCTTCTCGTATGATAATTCATCAATTAATAATTTTGGTAGAATTATGTTTTTTTTATCATGATTACCGATTACTTTGTTTTGCTCTTCAAATTTTTTAGCTGCGTTTTATACCGGCTTCTATGCCGATGATCCACGATTTGCAATTAATTATCAGATATTTTTAATTGTTTTTGTTTCCTTATCGTATAATTTATTTTTCCCACGATTATTCACCTTACTTGCTTTTTTCATTACATATCCCTTCAATTTGGCAATCGTGAAACGCGCCGGCATTCTACCTGGTTTTTTAAACATTAAAATTTTATTTCCAGAAAAATTTTTGGCACCGAAGTATGAAAAAAAATCAAAAAGATGAATTGATCAAAAAACTGGTCAGAATCTTTCTGATACACACGAAAAAATCAATGTTTTTTTAGTCTTTACTTTTGCAATCCATTGTTTAGTTTGCGGCCTGATCGCTGTTACTAATTGAGAAAGCGGCGGATGGTGGTGCCTTGGATACTATCTATTTTGTACCATTATTTTATTTCTTAAATATCCGTTATTTAAATTATTCGATTGAAAATTCTTAAATCCTAAACAATCAAAGAAATAATCTAATTACTTAATCTAAGATTATAATAAAAATAGTGCATCCATAGCTCAATTGGATAGAGTGTGTGACTTCGGATCATAAGGTTGAGGGTTCGACTCCTTCTGGGTGCGCCATTAAAACAATTAATCCCCTTCGAAACTAAAGTCCACATTTTCATCAATTCACGATTTACGCGAACTAACATTATCACCCATGAGAACACTCACACGCCGTTCAGCCAGTGCTGCATCAGTAATATTCACTTTAATTAATTGTCTTGTCGTTGGATCCATTGTTGTTTCTTTTAATTGTTGTGAAGTCATTTCCCCTAACCCTTTATAACGTTGAATACTATAGTTGCTTGATGTTTTCTTTAACCGTTCCAATTCTTGTTCATCCCAGATATAAAGTGATTCTTTGCCTTTATGATCAGTAAATTTATATAACGGTGGCACGGCAATATAAATGTGTCCAGCTTCAATTAATTCCTTCATAAAGCGGTAAAAGAATGTTAAGAGTAGGGTTTGAATGTGACTACCGTCAACATCCGCATCCGTCATGATAATGATTTTGCCATATTTTAGATTTTCCATCCGGAAGTCACCACTAATGCCAGTGCCAATACAAGCAATAATGGTACAGATTTCTTCATTATTTAATAAATCTTTTAATTTTGCTTTTTCCACATTGATAATTTTTCCCCGTAATGGTAAAATGGCTTGATGGACCATGTTTCGCGCTAATTTTGCCGTTCCCCCCGCCGATTTACCCTCAACAATAAATAATTCATTCTTTAAATAATCTTTGCTTTGGGCTGCGGTTAATTTTGAACCATTAATCTTTCCACTTTTATTCGTATTTTTTAATTGCCGAATTTCTTCTCGTGCTTGTTTCGCAGCCAACCGTGCATCACGTGAGACCAAAGCTTTACCAATAATTTTTTCGGCATCCTTCCGATTCTCTTCTAATCAATAACTAAATTTTTCACCAAAAACTTTTTTCACGGCAGTTCCGGCTTCGGGCGTGGATAATTCATCTTTGGTTTGGTTTTTATATTGAATGATCTTTTCTGGTACACGAACCGAAATGACGGCAGTTAATCCTTCGCGCACATCGTCCCCTTCAAAATTCTTATCTTTATCCTTTAACAATTTTCATTTTCTTGCCACGTCGTTAATTGCTTCAGTTAATGATGATTTGAAAGTGGTAACATAGTTACCACCATTACGCGTTTTAATTGAATTGGCAAATGATAAAATGATCTCACTGGTGGTGGTCACATATTGTAAAGCAATTTCCACTTCCACATCGTTCGCTTTACCAGCAAAATATGCAACTTTGTTTAACGGTGTTTTCGTGTCATTAATAAATGTCACATATTCACTAATTCCATGCTGTGAAGCAAAGGTTTTAGTTTCGTTCGTTAATTCATTAACAAAAACAATTTTTAAACCTTTGAATAAATATGCCGATTCACGGATTCGTTCTTCGATAATTGTGCCATTGAATTCAATTTTTTTAAAGATTGTTGGATCGGGTTTAAATCAAACCGTTGTTCCAGAACGATTACTTGTACCCACGACTTTTGCTGGTTGTAAAATTTGGCCACCATTGTGATATTTTGATTCATAAACTTTACCATCACGTTTAACTTCCACAATTAATGAAGAACTTAATGCATTAACAACACTCGCACCAACCCCGTGTAAGCCACCGGATGTTTTATAGGCGGAGTCGTCAAATTTTCCCCCAGCGTGTAAAACCGTAAATACCGTATCAATGGTCGAAATTTTCGTGGCCGTATTAATTCCCGGCGGAATGCCTCGCCCATTATCCTCAATTTCAATCGATTGATCTTTTTTTAAGGTAATTTTGATTTGATCACATTTACCAGCAATAACTTCATCAACCGCATTATCAAAGATTTCTCAAATTAAATGATGGAGACCAGTACTATCCACCGAACCGATATACATTCCCGGTCGTTTACGGACTGGATCAAGCCCCGTTAGGACTTTAATGCTATCTTCTTGATATTGTTGCATAAATGACAACTATATTATATCTTTGTGATTAAACGGTAAATTATTATTAACGATAATAAAATGTCACAGAAAATTGCAAATCAAAATAATTCGGATTGGTACATTTAATGCGCAAAGCAAACCCTTCTGTATATGGGCCCAATGGATTTGATGATGTTTCACTTTGGGCCTGATAAACGGTTCCACTATGTGAATCAGTAATCGAAAATAAATTATGGAAATTATTTAGCAACGAAAATGTTGATACACCATGGGCGGAAGTTTTAAATGTTTTTTGAGTGGCAGCAAAATAAGATTTAAATGCCAAAGTAATCGTTGGATATCGGCCACTAGAATCGATTACTGGTTCATAGGCCACGGCCAGTTGACGATCTCAATCGGTTAAATCAATAACCTTCATTGTCCCTTTCGTAATCGTCACACTACATTCAACCACCGAGTCATAATAATTTGAATTGATTAATTTTACTTGATATTTATGGGTCCCAACCGGAATAAATGGATCAAACGATACCGTATGATTCGCTTGATTAAATGTGATTCCGGAATGGCTGGTGGAAACTAACACAAAACTTGTGCTACCTAACGCCGCAGTCTCTAAAACATTCGTTTTAACTCCGCTATCATATGCATATGTATATGAAGCACCTTTTGATAATTTTGCATAACCTTTTTCCACAGTTAATGATGCGGGAGTAAAAAAATCATTGTAGTTCGGATTTTTTACTGTAATTTGAAAATCATGCCGACCAGAATTTAAATTATATGGGGCACTAATTTTACCAGTATTATCGATAGTAAAATTAGAATTATTGATAGCTCATGTTGTATTACTACCAACAATATTGGTTGTAAATTGATATGAATATGCATCCCCAAATGTTTTGGTTAACGTTGTACTATTTTTAATCGCAATCGTTGCTTTATTAACCGTAACACTGCCCGAGATTTGTTGCTGATTAAAATTGGGATTAGTGATCGTAATCGTATAAGGATAAACACCAACTGGTAATGTTGCACTAGTATAAATTTTACCAGTTTGATCAATTTGAATTGATGATGAATCAATTGATCATGTTGTGGTACTGGGTGTTGAAGCTAAACGATATTGATATGAAAAATTCGAATTGTATGCGTATGAATGATCAACAACGTCGATATTTTCAATCGCAAAATCACCATTAATAACCGAAAAAGTGCCTGCGTATTTCGCCGTTTCATAGTTTGGATCAATATTATTAATGTTATAACTGACTTCGTAATTGTATGTTCCAATCGGCAAATCTTTCGGAAAATTAAGCACACCTTGATCGTTAATGGTAATTTTATTGGTATTACTATTAACTGATCAATTACCACCAGCCACACTTGGGGTAAAAGGAACATTCGTAATCGTGTTATATTTTTTGGAAAGATTAGCCGCTGCGGTTTTTGGATAAATTTCTAATTCAGCTCGTGTTACTTCTAATGAACATTGGTAAGCAATTTCTTCCGTTTCGCTAGAACTGTAAATAACTTTATAATCATAAACCGCTGGTGTTAATAAATTTCGGTTTAAAATTAATTCCCCAGAATACGGGTCAATATTGATTAATGAATTAACATTGGAGATCACCGATCAACGTCCATCTTTCGTTACTTCATCGGCAATCGAATAGAAGGCATTTTGATAATTTTCATAACGTCAAGGAATTGATCAAGCATATGGACCAAAAATGCTTGCATATCCCAATGGATGAATCGTTAATGAACAATGCAAATCAGCCACCACTGACCCAGCAAAACTAAAATTAACTACATAATCATAACTACCAACTGGAATTGTCGATAAAATTGTCACTTTTCCGGTTGCATCAATCGTAATATAATCTGCTGCTGTTGAAGTAACAGTTCAAGTACCTTGTACATCACGATTAAGCACGTAAATTAATTCATGATTACCCGATTGACCAAAAACAAATTCAGGGAATTCTTCGCCAATAATTTTATTCCCTAATTGTTCATTTGCACGACGGGCATTAATTGATGGTGTAAATGTTGTTGTTGAAATAATACTAACACCAATTAATGATGCAATGAAAACGATTAAGGCGGCTCAACTAATTTTACGTTTTTGTTCCATGCATGTATATTATATTTTTTATTAACTAAAATTGTAAAATCGGAAAAACCCAATTTTCACCATGTTTTAGCAAATAAAAATAAATATGTAATAATTATTACATTATTGATATAATTTAATTAATCACACCACGACATTTCATGGCAATTAATCTTGACATAATTCCCCAATTATCAAACGATCCATCCGTTGCCTTTGCCATTTTTGGCATGGAAGTAAAATGATATGGCGTTTTTATTGCTCTGGGAATTATCTTTTCCGTGATAGCGATTATTTGTAAATTAAAATTCGTTTACCAACTTAATACCGACCCAATTTACTATGGCGTAATTTTTGTTATTATTGGTGGATTAATTGGTGCTCGTTTTGGTTCAATGATTATTCACCAAACATCGATCATCGAATTTTTAAATTTTCGTGCTGGGGGGATGTCCATTGAATACGCGGTTTTTTTTGGTTTAATTACTGCCGTTATTTTTTTTCATATTATCTTAAAAAATCCGCGGTATTCAATTCGTGATACTTTTTGCACACCAAATGTTGTTCGTCGTCCATCAGCCCTTTTATATTTTGATGCCATTGCCCCATCAGTATTAATTGGTCAAATCATTGGTCGATGAGGTAATTACTTTAACCAAGAATTGTATGGTCGAACTGTGACTGATCAATGATTAATTAATTTCCTCCGTTCGGTTTTACCATATATGGAAATTGGCGGAACATGACACCAACCACTATTCCTCTATGAAGGATTATTGAACTTACTTGGTTTTGTCATTATTTATTGATTATTGGAATTAATCCGTAATCCGCGCATTCGTAAAACTGGTGATTTATTTTATTGTTATTTTGTTTGGTACGGGATCGTGCGCATTATTTTAGAACCATTACGGGATAATGTTTCATATAATCAAGCCGTAAATATGGTAACAACAATTTGTTGGATTGTGCTTGGCTTAGTTTTATTAGTGCTAAACCATTGTTGATTTAGTCGGGTACGAAATTATTATTTTTGGCAATTACACGGCTATCTAAGCATTTATTTCATTCCGCTCCAATGTTTGATTGCGATCATTTGACCATTACATGTTTGCTATAAACAATTTTATGCCAAACTGCTTAATCGCCGACTAATCGTTATTCAAGAAATGGATCAGTATCGGATTGACGGAATTCACGATGTCCCGTATTATCGGGGGTTATAATTTATGCCATTAGAGACAATTGTTGTTAGTGATGAAAATTTATATGATGTAATTATCATTGGTTCTGGACCAGGGGGATTAACAATTGGGACAATTTTAGCACAACAGCATTATAAAGTCGGCATTATTGAACGTAGTACACCAGGTGGCAAGTTAGTCGATATTCCGGTCATCCATAATTATCAACCAGAACCAAATATTCCTGGAACAGAATTAGCCAAACGTTTTTATGCCCAGGCGCTTAATGCCGATGTAAAATTTATTTATAACACCGTATCAAATGTTGTGAAAAAATTGGGGTATGTGGCCATTTATGGCGAAGATGGAATTACTTGATATGCCAAAGCCTGTGTGGTTGCTTCGGGAACCGAAAACATTCATTTAAATGTTCCTGGGGAAAATCATTATGCGAATTTTGGGATTAGTTATTGCATTAAATGTGATCATAGTATTGTTAAAAATAAACGCGTGGTAATTGTTGGCGAAAACGAACAAGCATTACGGGGAACATTAACCATTCAACCATTAGCAAAAGAAACGACATTAATTTTACGTAACGAAAACTATAACCACGATTTGGTAAATGAATTAACAGCATTAGGAATTAAAATTTTAAAAAACTACCAAGTATTAGAAGTAAACGGTGATCCATATACCGTTAACGAAATTGTTTTATTAGCGAATGATCAACAAATTCTTAAATATCCCGTTGACTTTATTTTTGTCGAAATTGGTTATGCCCCAGCGACAACCTTTATTCATGATCAAAGTATTATTGATCAAACGAGCCGTGCATTAATCGTTGATCCACATCAGCAAACAGCAATTCCGGGGATTTATGGAATTGGCGATGTCACCAACAATAGTAGTCATCAAATTAGTGGTGCAGTCGCCAATGCCCAAACTGCGGCTGATGCGATTGTTAATTATTTAATTAACGATTTTGAAAAACAACGGGAAATGGAAATCCGGATTAAAAAAAATTAACTTAAAGATCATCGTATAATTAAATTAAGCATATGCAAGCAAAACCAAACCAGCAACAAAAATCCGTTGTAATTTTCGGTGCAGGAATTTCCGGCATTACATTAGCTCGCCTTTTTGCTGAACAAAATTATCAAGTGACAATTTATGAAAAAAATAATTTTATTGGGGGGAATTGCCACGACTATTACAATGAACATAAAATTTTAGTTCACCAATTTGGTCCGCATATTTTCCACACGAGCAATCAACGTGTTTACCGTTTTATTCGTCGTTTTACAAAATTAAATAAATTTGTCAATCGGGTATTAATTCCGTTAAATAAGCATGTCTATTTTCCGCTCCCGATTAATTTTGATAGTATTAAAATTATTATGCGCGAAAAAGCAGATGGCATTATTGCGGTGTTAAAAGCAACATTTAAAAAGCAAAAAACGATTACCTTATTTGATCTAAAAAAAATAAAGGACGCGGATGTCCAAAAATTTGCAAAATGAATCTGAAATAACGTTTATGCCAATTACACGGCCAAAATGTGAGCAATCCCATTGGATAAAATTGATCATAATGTGATCAATCGGGTGAAAATCATTTTATCCCATGAACGCAACTATTTTCCGGATGATAAATACCAAGGATTACCCGTTGATGGTTATACCGCGATGTTTAAAAAAATGCTTGATCATCCCAATATTACGGTACAACTTAAAGCCAATGCGGAAAAAATTATGCAATTAAAAAATCATAAAATCTACATTAAACGGAAATTATTTAAAGGTCAAGTATTCTATTCGGGAACCGTTGATCAATTATTTAACTACAAAATGGGTCGGTTAACTTTTCGTAGTTTACACTTTGCTTTTCATACTTATTTTTATCAATCATTTCAACCAACAGCCAATGTTAATTATCCCGCTGATCCGAAAATGACCCGGATCTGTGAATACAAGAAAATGACTTTTCAAAAAGCCAAAGTGACAACCATATCCAAAGAATATCCGGGGGCATATAAAAGCAATTCCAAACAATTTAATGTTCCCTATTACCCGATTAATAATCAAACGAATAATGCCGTCTTACAACGCTATACGGAAAATGTAAAAAAATACCCCCAACTGCATATGATTGGTCGGCTTGGCCAATATAAATATTATGATATGGATGATGCCATTGAAGCTGCAATGTGTTTGTTTGATCAAATTCAAACTAATTAATTGCCGTTCGAATTACTATTTTCTTTAATCTGTTCAATTTTCTTTTTGGCTTCATCAAGAAAAGATTGGCATTCTTTTGCTAATTTAGCGCCTTGTTCAAATAAAACAATTGAATCTTGTAAGCCGATGTTTTCGCGTTCAAGTCTTTCGACGATTTGCTTTAATTCATCTTTGGCTTTTTCGTAATCAAATTTTGTTTTATTTTGTTCAGATTGATTATTATTACTCATCTTTTTTTACCTCCTTTACAACTGCTTTAACACTGCCATCATGAAATTGAATTGACATTAATTGATTAACTTGGACATCATTGACTGTTTTAATTACTTCTTGTTGCTCGTTTGTAACATATGCATATCCCCGTTTTAAAATATTGCGTGGATTTAATGCCGTCAGTTTTTCTTGCCAATTAGTAATATGATTACTATTTAAAATAAATTGTTGTTCAACCACACTGGTTAATTGATGAGCAATTAATTCATAATGATCTTCGTGACTAACTTTTTCGACAATTAAATTTAACAATCGATCACGCATATTTTTCACATGGTCATGTTGCTTATTATATAACAAATCTGGGGAAATAAATTCTTGCTCAATTTGTTTTAATTCCAACATTTGGTTATTGATTTGATGACGAATAAAATTTTCCAAACTATTAAATCCATAAGTTTTAAGAAAATGTTGATCGTCGGAAATTAAATGATTAAGATGAAAATATAACGCATCAAATGCACTATCAATATCCGCCGCTTCTTTTAAATAATCCGGAACTAATCAACGTGCAACATCCGTTGGTGTTGATGCAGCAACATCAGCCACATAGTCAATTAAGTGATGATCAGTTTCGTGACCGATTGCCGAAATAATCGGTTTGGTACAACGGGCGATTTCTCGAACTAATTTTTCATCATTAAACATGATCATACCTTGCGGATCACCACCGCCACGGGCAATCACGATTACATCGATTGATCGATCATTCGCTAAACTTTCAATCGCATTAAACATATCCTTGGTCGGAACTGTTCCATCCACCGTTACTTCCTTCGTAATGAAACGAATTCCCGGCCAACGGCGTTGAACATTTTTAATTACATCATCTTTACCTTTTGAATCTTTCCCAGTAATTAAACCAACAGTGTGGGGTAAAAAAGGTAATGGTTTTTTCCGATTCGGATCAAACAAACCTTCTTTTTGCAATTGGGCTTTAAGTCTTTCAGTATTAGCATATAATTCACCTAAACCAATATTATCAATTCGGGTTGGTTGTAAATAATATTCGCCACGGCGTTTAAAAATATCGGTCTTTCCAGTTACTTCAACCAACGTTCCGGCCGCATTATCAGATAATAATGAACGATCGAATTTAATCTGATGAATATCCCGTACTTTAATTGGGATACGACACTCATCTTTTTCGTCTCGTAATGATGCAAAAAAATGTGACCCATTAATCAGCTTTGGATCAATTAATTGACCGCGAATTCGATAAAAACCAAAAGCCTGAATTTTTTTCCTGGTATCATCAATAAATTGGGAAACGGTTAAAACGGGTAAATCGGCTTGATTATTATTTTGTGTAGGCCTTGGTCTATTGCTTTGATTAGAAAAAAATTTCTTTTGGTTGTACATTTTCGATAGAAATTAAAATGGTATCGTGGATTAGAAAACTAATCTGATACATCTATATTATAGCACATTAATTAAATATGCTGGGGTAATTAGATGAAAATACAAACGAATTTAACCGCAGTTAATTATAATATAATTAATATGCAAACTAACCGACAAATCCACAGTGTTTTTGGAAGATATTTTTGGTACATCTTAATTAATTCGTTATTACGAAAAACCAGTTGGATTTTAGGCGGACTATGTATTTTAGTCGGAATCATTTTTTTATTTGTGATTCCTAGTGCCACCCAACTTGATCCTTTTGCACTATGAATTAATCCATTATTTAATCCCCAAATGTTTACCCTTTATGTCGTGGCTTTATTAGGTGCAATTTTTGCCATTTGTATTTTTAATGATCCAATTGAAAATGGTAGTGAATTAATCATTGTCTCAAAACCAATTACCCGTTTTCAATTAATTACGGCAAAATTTCTTGCCTTATTTGCAACAATCATTATTTTCACTTGTCTTTATATCGTGATTATTGCTTTCATGAATTTATGTTATGGTTTTCTTTTAACCGGTGCACAAATGCGCTCAATCTTATTATCGCTTTTTGTGAGTACAAGTATTGTCCTAATTGCCTTAAGTTCAATTGGTGCACTTTTCGCTTTATGTTTACCAAAAATTTGGGTCTTTATTTTAAACTTTATCGTTGTGCTTGTCCTAATTATTTATGGTGTAATTACCCGCTTTGCTTTTGAATCACCATTACAATCATTGCTTAGTGATAATGACCATATTGTCACAACTTGTCGTGTTTTAGATCAAGATGGTAATCCGGCGGATGTAACATCAATTAGCAAACAAGCGAATACTGATATTTTAAGTGAATATGCGCCCGACATCAATAATTTTTTAAATTTTAATGCTGCTTGATCACAAAACCAAATGATTGACACTTTTGTTGTTGATCCTGTTGAAGCAAACGAACCAATCTATAATTTAACAACCGTTAAAAATGCCTGGGAAAAATATAGTAAAAAAGCGAACATTAATGGTGCCAATGCCGTTAATTTATCATTACAATTTCAAACGATTAATAAATTAGGGATGATTGATGATATTAATACTAATGCAGCAAAACGTTCATTTGGTAATGATCCACAATTTACCTATCATATTGACCAAAAGAATACCAATACCCACAACGCGAATATTACTAAATTATTTGATGTCTGATCAAATTCAAGTATTGATTTTATCAATCCAAGTTTACTGATTGATAAAGACACCAAACAAGTAACGCCGATGTTAGCATATCAACAAATTTTAAAAAATACCGTTTTTCAAGCATATATGCGTCATGTGGAATATATTGGTAATGTCATTGAAAATAGGTCCAAAGACTTATTAACTGTTACCCAATTATTAACATCATTCCAAGATGATACTGTACCAATTGGATCAATTTCTTCAGTTTTATCATTACGAGGAAGTAATACGAATTTTTCCAATGAGCAAATTATTAACATGAGCGATTCAGAAAAAGCTTTTTATCTAAAAGTAACAAAAAAAATTATTCGTCAATGTCTTAACCAAAGTGATAAAAAATATTATCTCGGTGATAGTGCACTGAATGCTGGATTCAAAAATAATATGAATTGGATTAATAGTGAAATTGGCAGTACAACGAATCGTTCAATTTATGATATATTGCATTATTATTTAATTTCCGGAAAGATCGAAGAAAATGATGGATATACGAATCCGTTAAATATTACCAATGATACGGAATTTGCTTTCCGTTTATTACAATATAAATATTATTTATATGAAGAATTAATTAATAATACCACCGCATTTTATAATCCTGGTGAAATTATTGATTCAATCAGCCAAATCCAAGCAGGGACAAGCAGTGGACATGAAATTTCATTAACAATTGACGATGAACAAAATTTACAAGCATTCCCCACTTATTATTATTTACCGACAAGCGGCACATATGCAACCCAAAACGCAACCACATTTGCCAACACTTTTCCGGGGACAAATAGTGCATTATTACCGTATTTAAATAATACCGGACTGATGCAAGGATTTTGATATTATGTTCCGTTATTTGGGTATGTACGACCATCAAGCAGTAATACAATCAGTGGTAGCAATTGAGTACCAAATAATTATGCTTATGCAATGGCATTTTTAAATAGTTTAGTTCGTAATACCATGAATATGGGTTATAGTGCATTAAATGCCTATAATCCGTTTGCACCAAATCAAGCCGAAGAAATCAAAAAATATGCGAGTGATTTCACGATTCAAAGTACCAATTTTGTTAATTTAAATTATGCTAAAGTAAATTGATTTTTTGCTTGGGAAAATAATAGTTTTGATTTTTCAATTTCTCCAGTCCAAACAACAATTAACTATATTATTTTTTGAATCATCGGATCGCTTATAATATTTATGGTAACTTATTGAATTTACTACAAACACGATTTTAAATAATGAAAACAGCAGCTCACCAACCTTCAGCATTCGCAGTTACCATTAAAAACGTTTTGCAAAAAACCAAAAAATGATTTAAACAATTCAACTGTGAACATAATATGAACGAAGCTGGGTATAAACAATTAAAACGTAAACCGATTCTATATGTTAAAAATTTAACAAAACATTATTTTGGTCGGAAAGCACCAGCAATCAATAATATCTCATTTAATGTTTATCCCGGGGAATTTCATGCCTTTATTGGCGCCAATGGTGCGGGAAAAACCACCACCATTAAATGTTTGATCGGTGCATATTATAAATGAAATGGGACAGTTTTAATTAATGGCATTAAAAATTCCGCCGAAGCTGCAAAACAAAAATTAGGTTATATTCCCGAAACCGCCCGCTTCCCGGAAAAATTTTCGGCCTACAATTATCTGTTATGAATGGTAATGCTATCAGGGATTAAACGCGAAGAAGCAAAAGCGATTGTAGAAGAAAAGTTAAAATCATTTAATATGTGAAATTTGCGCAAGAAATCGCCCAATAGTTTCAGTTCTGGGCAAAAGAAGAAAATTCTTTTAGCCCAAGCCCTTGTCCATAATCCCGACATCATCATTATGGATGAGCCGGTGGCCAATCTTGACCCGAAAGCACGGGCAGATTTTTTTAGCGTCTTAAATGATTTAAAAAAACAAGGCAAAGCTATTTTCATCTCTTCCCACGTTTTACCAGAATTAGATGCCTACTTTGATAGTGCAACAATTTTAGATGGTGGGAAAATTGTTTTTAGTGGTTCCAAAGCTGAACTCGAAAAGAAATTCAACCGACCGAACTATACAATCATTTCCGACCATGATCAAAAAATTATCAAATATTTTACGCAAAATAAATTAAAATACATTGTGGAACCGATTTTAAAACAAATTATTTTTTATCCAAAGGATAAAAACGAAATAAAACAATTGCAAATTTTTGCATTAAAAAATAATATCTTTTTTGATAACTTCGTCAAAAATGCACCAACCCTTGACGATGTCTATCGTAAATTAGTCATTAAAGGATCAGTTGACACCGGAAAAACTTAATCGATCATTAGGACTAAATGGTTATATTACCTCCATTTGTCATTCTTGTCGACATGTTTGACACGTTCAACGAATCAAGCCGAAGGCGCGTGGCCGTTCTTCATTCCGTTTATTGGCGAATTAACAAAATCATCATATACATCATTAGGAAATAACGGTTTTATTGCTGATAAAACCTTATTATAATCTTTTTGCAAATGAAGTACAAAAA